>JAIXTR010000259.1 GCA_027483845.1 Caulobacteraceae bacterium
GAGCGGTCGGCCAGCATCGCCTTGTCGATGGTGTCGTACTGGTACATGCGCCTACTTCCGCTTGATCAGGTTGACGCGGCCGGTGGAGCGGGCCGCGCCGTGGGCATGCTGCAAGGCCGCGATCGTCGCGCCCCCTTCCGCCTGCTTACCGTGGTGGAGATGGTTGGTCGGCCCCAGCGCGCGGATCCGCTCGCGATAGCTGACCGGCGCCCACAGCCCCTCCGACTCGATCAGGTCGATCAGATAGGCGTCGACCACGACCTTGGGCTGCGCCTTGCCGGCGGCCTCGGCCTCGAGCGCAGCCGGGTCGTCGTCGGCCCACAGCTGGGCGTCGCCGAACTGCTCGACCCACTGGCCGGCCTTCCAGAACACGACGTCGCCGTCGATGAGACGATTGGCGGTCAGCGCCTTCATGCGCGAGCCTCCTGCAGCACGGTTTCAATCTGGACGCCGCCGTCGTGGGCCTGGGCCAGCGCCATGGCCTCGCCGACGATCAACAGCGCCGGGCCGTTCAGCACCGCGGCGGCGTCGGCCAGGCCGCCCAGGGTGGTCGTCACCCGGCGCTCGTCAGCGCGGCTGGCGTTCTCGACGATCAGCGCCGGGGTCGAGCCGGCGCGGCCGGCGCCGATCAGGCGGGCAGCGATGGTCGCGGCCATCGAGAGGCCCATGTAGATCACGACCGTCTGGTTCGCCTTGGCCAGATGCTCCCAATCCAGATCGGGCTCGCCGCCCTTCGCCGCGTGACCCGTCACGAAGGTCACGGCCTGGGCCGACCCGCGGTGGGTGAGCGGCGCGCCGGCCGACGCGCTGGCGGCCAGGGCCGCGGTGACGCCGGGCACGACGATGCAATCGACGCCGGCCTCGCGGCAGGCTTCAAGCTCCTCGCCGCCGCGGCCGAAGATGAACGGGTCGCCGCCCTTGAGGCGCACGACATTAAGGCCCTCGAGCGCGAACGCCGTCAGCATCCGGCAGATCTCGTCCTGGCTGTAGGAATGGCGGGACTTGCGCTTGGCGACCGAGATCCGACGCGCCGACGCCGGCGCCAGGTCCAGGATCTCATCCGACACCAGGCCATCGTGGACGACGACGTCTGCGGCCTGCAGGGCTTTTAGCGCCTTTATCGTCAGCAGCTCCGGATCACCCGGTCCCGCGCCGACCAGCCACACCTGTCCAGGCCCCCGCAGGCGGGTGTTCCCGCCCAACACCACGAGGCGATCGTTACGCCTGCCTTCGCCGCCAACCCGGGCCATGTTTAGCTTCTCTATCGACACGCCGGCCCTGAAATCATGACGGGGCGGACTGACGCCCGCCCCGCTCGTGCTCCGCCGATGAAAAGGACCGATACACCGGCGGACGCTTGCAAATAGGGGCGGACAAGCCCAAGTCGCAACCCAAGGACTTCTGCCTGGGGTGTCAGGAATTCTCGATGGATCGCAACCACCAGCGCCGCCGATTGCCGCCGCTCAACGCCCTGCGCGCGTTCGAAGCCGCTGCCCGTCATCTCAACTTCAGCCGCGCCGCCGATGAGCTGTCCGTGACCCCTGGCGCGGTCAGCCAGCAGATCCAGAACCTGGAGGACTACGTCGGCGCAGCCCTGTTCAAGCGCACGCCCAAGGGCCTCTTGCTGACCGACGCGGCCCAGACCGCCCTGCCCGCCCTGCGTGAGGCGTTCGACCGCTTGGCGGAGGCCGCCAGCCTGCTCACCGCCGCCGTCGATGGTCGCCGCCTGACCATCACCGCGCCGCCCTCCTTCGCCGCCAAATGGTTGGCCCCGCGACTGGGCGCCTTCGAGCGCGCCCATCCCCAGGTGGACGTCTGGCTGAACGCCGGCATGGACCTGGTTGACCTGAACGCCGGCGAGGTTGACCTGGCCCTGCGGTATGGGGCCGGCCGCTACCCAGGCCTCGAGGTCAAGCGGCTGGTCAGCGAGGCGGTGATTCCCGTGATCAGCCCCGAGTTGCTGGCCCAGCAGCCGCTGTCGACCCCAGAGGATCTGGCCAGCCACATCCTGCTGCACGACGGCTCACCCGAGATCGACGACAGCTGCCCGGACTGGCCGATGTGGTTGGCGGCCCGCGGGCTGCGCGGCATCGACGGCCACCGTGGACCCCGCTTCAACCAGTCCAGCCTGGTGATCGAGGCCGCCGCCAACGGTCGCGGCGTGGCCCTGGCCAAGCGCACGCTGGCCCAGGCCGACCTGGACGCCGGACGGCTGATCGCGCCGTTGCAGATCGCCACGGCGGTCGATTTCGCCTACTACCTGGTTCATCCCAAGGCCAAGGGACGGCTGCCGCAGGTGAAGGCCTTCATCGGCTGGATCGAGGCCGAAGCCGAGGCGCATGAGGCGGCGCTGCGCGCCATCGACAACGGCGCGGGAATCTAGGGCGCGGGGACTTAGGGACTGTGAGATTTCTAGGAGGTTTGGTGGCGACGGCTCTTGTCGCGACCTCGCTGGCGCCGGGCGGCGCGACGGCGGAAGGGTCGCAAGCCAACTACATCCAGCGGCTGCGGCTGCAGGCCCAGCTCCAGACGCTGAACGCCGACCTGCTCAGTCACGACAGCGCCACGGCCGTGCTGCAGGACCTCTGCAATCGCCGCGACCCTGACGCGCCGAAGATCCTGGCCCATCAGGTTGAAGTTCCTGATGACCTTGCCGCCGCCACCGCCGCACGCCGCCAATTGGGCGCCGCGGCCAACGAGCCGGTCCGCCGCCGTCGCGTCGAACTAAAGTGCGGCGAGGTTGTCCTGTCGCGGGCCGACAACTGGTACCTGCCCGGCCGGCTCACGGACCAGATGAATACCGACCTGGAATCGACCGAGCGGCCGTTCGGGGTTGTGGTGCGGCCGCTGAACTTCCAGCGCCGGACGCTGTCGGCGCGGCTGCTGTTCAACCCGCTGCCCCTGGGCTGGGAAGCCGCCGATCCTGTCGGGTTCGACGTGCCGGTGAGCATCCCGGCCCATGTGCTGCAGCACCGCGCCTACCTCCAGACGCCGGACGGCCGCCCGTTCGCGCTCCTGATTGAGACGTACTCCGACCGCGTGCTGATCCCCTAGCGCTCAGCCGCCGCCGATCCGGGTGAGGTAACCTTCGATCGACGCCAGCGCATCCGCAAGCGCCGCGCCCAGGGCCGGCGCCATCGACGGATCCCCCCGCTCGGCCTTGTCGGCCACATCCCCAAGCGCTGTCGCGCCGATGCCCCGGGCCGAGCCCTTGATCGTGTGGGCCAGGTCGCGCCAGTCGGCGGGGTCGGCTCGGTCGATCCGCGGCGCCCAGCCGTCGGCCTGGCCTTGGAACAGGGCCAGCACCTCGGTCACAACCTGCATGTCCCCGGCGGCGAAGCCCTCCAGGTACTCGAAGTCCACAGCCTCGTTGCTCATCGTCGCCCCCTTGAAGCGCCGTGCCTAGCGGCCCCCGCCGGCCGCGACAACGCTCGGAAGCCCGTGTCCGGACACGTTTTCGCTGTCGCCTTGCGACGGAATACGGTTTCCATTCGGCCCATGACTCACGCCAAGCCCCCGAAGAAGAGCGAGTCGCTCGAGATCCGCCTGCCCTACGACGCCAAGCTGGCGTTCATGGCGCGATGCCGGGCGGACGGCCGTTCGGCCAGCGAGGCGCTGCGTGACTACATCGACCGCCAGATCGCGGACCCTGCGCCCCGTCCGCGACGCTGGCGACTGGCTGTCGGCGCACTGATCGCCGCCGCCCTGGGCGCCGTGGCCCTGCCCTCCCTGGCGCGCCCGGCCGATCCCGCGCACGACCTCCTGCGCCGCGTCGCCTTCGCTCACCTCGACGCCAACCACGACGGCGCGGTCACCCTGGACGAGTACCTGCGCGCCCGGCCCTAGCCGACGCCCTTGAATATCCGGCTCAGGTCGATGTTGGCCCAGGTCCAAGGCTTCCACAGCGACGCCCCGCGCCAGGACAGCAGCACGAACCGCGCCTGACCCACCAGGTTCTCGGCCGGCACGAAGCCGACACCCATCGCCGATGGCGGCCAGCGGCTGTCCAGGGAGTTGTCTCGATTGTCGCCCATCATGAAGTAGGCCCCCTCGGGCACGACATAGGTCTCCGTGTCGTCGCCGTCGTGATCCGGGCCGCGGTCGAAGGTGAGATAGGCCCGCCCGTCCGGCCGATGCTCGATGTGCTGCAGCACCGTCACGTCCGGCGCGCCGGGATCGCGCGTGAAGCCGGCGTTCGTGCGCTTGATCGCCACGTCGTTGACGTACACCGTGCCGTCGCTGACCCGCACCTGGTCCCCGGGCACGCCCAGCACTCGCTTGATGTAGTTCTGGCTCATGTCGCGCGGCAGCTTGAACACGACCACGTCGCCGCGCTTCGGCCCTGTCCCCAGCACGCGGCCTTCGAATAGCGGAAGGCCGAGGGGGATCGAATAGCGGCTCCACCCGTAGTCGAACTTCGAGACCACCACATAGTCGCCCGTCCGAAGGCCCGGCTCCATGGAGTCCGAGGGAATGGTGAACGGCTCGAAGATCACCACCCGCAGCGCCAGCGCGATCAGCAGGGCCACCCCCACCGTCCGGACGATGTCGATCAGTTCGGCCGCAAAGGATCGGCGGGCGGGCGGCGTGGTGTTGGAGGTCATCGGGCATCCCGGGCAGACGTGCGGTCGGTTGTCGCCGTACCGAGCCCCAGGACCCGGCTGGCCGCAATCGATCCCGCGTCGGGACGCGTGAACGTCGTGTCGGGACAGCCGTTTCGGCGTCCGTGACCTTGACCATCACTTCGAGAGAGAAGTGGTGGGTGCAGTAGGATTCGAACCTACGACCCGCTGATTAAGAGTCAGCTGCTCTACCAACTGAGCTATGCACCCGCCGTGCCCCGAACACCCCAGGAGGGCCGGCGGCGAGGGCGCGGAAAATACGCAAAATCGCGCGGTTGGCAAGGCGCGTCTTTCCGGCGGTGCAAATATCGTTCGCCAGGGTGCTTGAAGGCCGCGACATTGGGGCCGTCCCCCGCAAGCGGCCGCCCCTTGACCCGACGGCCGCAACACCGGATCACTCATGCCACTGGGGGGTTGAGGAGCCAGAAATGCGCAATACGATCCTGGGCTTGCTGCTCGCTGTCGGTCTTGGCGGCGCGGCGCAGGCCGCCGACTATGTGGTGGTCCGGTCGACCGATCCCGCCGTGAAGCCCGGCCTGGAACTGGATGCGGGCGAGCGCCTGGCCCTGGGCGCGGGCAAGACTGTCACCATCATGTCGGCCAGCGGATCCGTCAGCACGCTTCGCGGCGCGGCGGGCGGCGTCGCCGCACCGCGCGCAGGCGCCCAGGCTGATCCGGCGCGATTGGCGGCCCTGAAGTCGCTGGTCGCCCCCGCGCCCACCGGCTCGACGTTCGGGGCCCGACGTTCCGGCGTCTGCCCCGACCCGGCCACCCTGACGACCGTGGACCAGATCCTGGCGGTCCAGTCAGGCGGTTGTGCTGCTCAGGCGCGCGCCGCGCTCGAGGCCTACGTCGCAGCCCAGGACAAGCCCTAGGCTCAGCGGCCGGTGTAAAGCTCACCCAGGCCCAGGGCCGCCTTGCCCTTGGCCGCGTCCAGTTCGTCGCGGATCAGGGCCGAAGCCGCCATGGCGTCGCGCTTGCCGTCGATCCGCTTCAGCGCCGCCCGCAGCACCGTGGGTTCGGTCGGCGTGGCGATGGCGACCACATTGTCCACGCCGAACGGCGGCGAGGCCTTGGTCCTGGCCATGACCACACGGGTCTGGCCGGCCATCATCCGCCCGTCGCCATCGCCGTCCAGCGGATAGAGCATCTGCACCGTGCCATCCCCGGCCAGGTTGAAGGCCGTCAGCCACGCCTCCCCGCCCCTGTGGGTCACGGCGAGGTCGACGGTCTCGCCGTTCCGGAACAGCTGGCCCTTCGGCCGCGGGCCTATATCCACCCTTAGCTGACGCTCGTTTGCCGAGGCGGCGAGCTGACCCACGGCGCGCCGCTTCATGATCACTCCGCTCAGCGCCTCGGGGGTCGTCAGGTTCTCGGCGACCCGGTCGCCGCGACTGTCCGTCACCCAGCCCTCCTTGGCGTTCCAGGTCAGGTCGGGTGTGCCACGGGGGATGGAGGCCCACGGCCCCTTGCCGCCCAGCAGGTCGGCGGCCTGGTCGTCGGCGGGCTTGACCTGGATCGGCCGCTCGTCCGCCGGCGGCGGCTTCAGCGGCTGGAAGATCACGCTGCGCTCGTTGCGCGCCGGGACGGCGGCGCTGGACCACTGCTGGGTGCTGGACAGCTCCCGTGTGCGGCTTTCCAGGCTGGACGCCAGCTCGGCCAGCGAGAGCTTGCCGTCGTCGTCCGCGTCCGCGGCGAGACGTCCGTTGGGCCGCCGGTCCTTGAGCGCCCCTTCGAGCGCGTAGGTCAGCAGGCCCCGCGCCGGGGAATCACCGCGCGGCAATGGTCCCTCCAGGGCGAACTGATTGTCCTGCGCGGCGCCGACATAGACCAGGTTCGGCGGGTTCGATCCCGCGGGCGCAATCGCCATGGGATCCGCCGGGCTGGGCGGCAGCGAAATCGCCATCGGGTTGTCCAGGGCCGAGCGACGCTTGAATGGGCTGGGCGCCGCCAGGCTGCGGTTCATCGTGCCCGAATGACAGGCGTCGGCGATCTGCA
This sequence comes from Caulobacteraceae bacterium, assembly GCA_027483845.1. GTDB lineage: Bacteria > Pseudomonadota > Alphaproteobacteria > Caulobacterales > Caulobacteraceae > Phenylobacterium. Next base: position 6,621 of record JAIXTR010000259.1, read on the forward strand.
GCACGTTCACCGTGGTGGGGAAGAAGTTCACCAGCCAGCCGTGCAGATCGTTATCCAGGATGAACTGGTTGGGGTCGGGCTTGGAGACCTTGAACCCCCCCAGCGGCAGGAACTCGTCCATCCCGTCTTCTTCGGTCGGATCCGCAGACTTCGCCTGCGACCCGTGGCCGGCATAGTAGAACACCACCCAGTCACCGGGACGCGCGCGCTTGCCCAGCGCCTCCAGCGCGCCGCGGATGCTGGCGCGGGTCGCCTGCGCGTCGTTGATAGAGACGATGTCCGTCGCGCCCTGCTCGGCCAGAACCGCCTTCAGCGCCGCCGCGTCGTTCGGCGGGCCTTCCAGCGACGGGATTGGCGCGGTGTACTGCGACACGGTGACGATCAGCGCCCGGATCTCGGCGCTGGCCGGCGTCGCCAAGACCGCCACGCCGGCCGCCAACAAGCTTGCCAGCCGTCGACGCATCGCCAAATCCCCCCGTTCTTCCAGCCCCGGCGCGCACAATGCCGCACACAGCACCCGCTACAAGGCGGCTTACCATCTACGCGCCAGCTGGGCCTTCGGAGGCGTCCGCCATCCCGCTTGCCGCGCCGTGCTTTGCGCCGCGCCGCGGTAGGAGGTAGTTGAGGGCGCGCCGTCCAGGGCGACGGGCAAGGAGTGCGATTCCGCGCATGAGCGCTTCCCAGGCGGAACAGATCGCCGGCGTCCGGCCGATCCTGCGGCGCGTGGTGGCCAACGCGGGCCTGCTGCTGGGCGGCC
>JAIXTR010000464.1 GCA_027483845.1 Caulobacteraceae bacterium
CCACCAGTCCTGGCCGGCCGCCAGCATCCCGCCGTAGGTCCGGGCCGCGAACTGCTGCAGGCGCGCGAACAGGGTCTCCGCGCCGATCAGGGTCGGCGCTGTCTGCAAGAGGCCCAGGCGCGGGTCCGCCTCCATCTGGGCGGTCAGGCGGACGATGGTGTCGGCGCTCATCACGCTGTCGGCGTCGAGAATGATCATCGCCTCGTAGGCGTCGCCGAACCGGCGGACCCAATCGGCGACATTGCCGGCTTTGCGGTCGGTGTTCTGCGGCCGCCGCCGATAGAAGATGCGGGCGTCAGGCCCCAGACGGGCGCGGATGCGCAGCATGCCCACCACCTCGGCGCGCGCGGCGCCTTCGTCCCGTGTGTCGCTGAGCAGGAAGAGGTCGTACAGCTCGGAGACGCCGGCGCGGACGAGGTCCTCGCGGATCGCCTGCACCGCCGCCAGCACCCGCCCCGGATCCTCGTTGTACGTCGGCATCAGCAGCGCCGTGCGTGTCAGGATCACCGGCTGGGGCTCCGGTCGCTGGGGCCGCGCCGTGCGCCAGCGCACCAGGAACCCCGCCGTCGCGCTGGCGAAGCCGAAGGCAGTCCAGCCGAACAACACCAGGAAGAGGCTGAGGGCCACCGCGTCCAGCACGGTGAAGCCTGCGGTGCTCAACAGCCGCGCCATCACCCCGGCCGCAACGGCTGTCCCCGCAACGGTCGCGCCGAAGATCGCCATGCGACGCGCCCGAACCTCCAGCAGCGTCGTCGACCGCTCCGGCCAGGCCTGCAGGTTCTGCTCCGGCATGGGGAGGGGGGCGGCTGTCGGGACCGACTGAAAGAACGGTTCGATCCGTGGGCGGGTCGCGGCCTTGGCAGGCGCAGGTCTTGAGGGGCGCCGGGTTACGCGAGCCATCGATACATCCACATTTCGGACACTGCCGTCCGGCCCCGCACTAACGCGAGCCGAAGGTCGCTGGTCGCCGCGCCGGCGGGGTCCAGCTCGAAACTCACCCGGGCGCCGCCGATTGAGGCGTTCGGTTGGACGGATTCCACGCGGATGCTCCCGCTGGTGGCGCTCACCTGCGCGTCGAGCCCCTCCAGGCCTCCGGCGGGCAGGGGGGCGAAGTCCACCAGGAAGCGGCGGCGGCGCGGGTCGTGGCCAGCGCCAGCGCGCCAGGCCACAGCCTGAGACAGCGATGTGCGGGGCTCGGGCGTGGCGCCCCAACTCAGCCGGTAGCGCAGCCGATGCTCCCGGCCCGCCGCCATCGGCTCGGCCGGCCGCCACATGGCGACGATGTTGTCTTCCGCCTCGCTGCGGGCGCCCAGTTCCACCAGCCGCACACTGCCACGGCCAAAGCCTTCAAGCGGCTCGACCCAAGCGCCCGGCCGGCGGTGGTAGTTGGCCTCCAGGTCCTGATAGGCGGCAAAGGCGCGCTGACGCTGCAGCAGGCCGAACCCGCGCGGGGGACCGGCGTCAAGGTCGGTGATCCGGGTGCGGGGGGTATGCACCAGCGGCCGCCAGATCCGCCCGCCGCGCCCGTCGTCGGTCAGCAGACCGTCGCTGTCGTGCACCTCGGGTCGGAAATCGTCGTAGCGGCGCGGCTGCTCCGGCCCGAACAGATACATGCTGGTCAGCGGCGCGATCCCGACCGTGTCGAGCGGACGTCGCGGGTAGAGGCGGGCGTCGACGTCCATGACCGTCAGGGTCCCGGGCGTCACCTGAAAGCGGAAGGCGCCGGTGGTCGCCACGCTGTCCAACAACGCGTGGATGACCAGACTTCGTGCGCCCGGCGCCGGACGTTCGATCCAGAAGGCGCGAAAGACCGGGAAGGTCTCCCCCGGCTCGCCGGCGCCCAGGGCCAGTCCGCGGGCGGACAGGCCATAGTCCACGCCGCGGGCGACGGCGCGGAAGTAGCTGGCGCCCAGAAACGCCACCACCTCATCGAAGCGGCCGGGAACCTCCATCGGCGCGTGGACCCGGAAGCCCGCGAAGCCCAGGTCGGCCGGCAGGGCGCCCGGTCTCTGAGCCCCATAGGTGAACAGGCTTTCGGAAAAGGCGATCGGCCGCGCCTGGTCCCGCGTCGTTTCGAAGAGGTCGACCGGATCGCGGAACAGCCCGCCGCGATGGAACATCTGCAGCTGGAACGGCAGGCCCTCGGCGCGCCAGATCGCCTTGGCGGGGCTGAAGCGCAGGTCGCGATAGGCGTCGTAGCTCAAGCCCGCCAGGCTGGCCGGCAGCGGACGATCGGCCGGACGGTAGGGCGTGCGTGACAGCTCGCGCGCCCGCTTGCGCACCATGTCGCCTGTCGCGTTCGCCGGCGCCCAGCCCGCGGACAGCAGGGCGGCGGGGGCCATGGCGATCAGCTCCCGTCGGCGCAGGCCGACCGCCAGCGTTGAACGTTGCCGCATGAAACTCCGTCTGTGCGTCAATTCCGAACCCGCTGCCCTGACGCACCGGCGGGGCCAAAACATGGCCTATGGCCAGGCTTCGCCCCAGTCCAGCCGCCGTGCGACGGCGTGCGCAGGCTTGTCGCGTTTGGGCACGAAACGCGTCTCCACGCCCTCGGCTCCACACAGCTTGAAGGTAAGGCCGGGCTTGCCGGCCTTGGGCCGCGCGAGGATCCGCGCCGACGCAGCCTGGGCCGCCAGCGCCGGGCGGGCGGCGAGAAGGTAGGCGAACTTCTCGTCCTCGAACGGGACGTCCGCCCCCTTGGCGAGGCGGTGGTCGCGGCTGCGCGGCAGGCGCACGCTGAAATGGCACCAGTCGGGAGCGACGAGCGGGCATGCGGCGGCGTGCGGGCACGGCGCCACGATCTGCGCGCCCGCCGCGATCAGTACGTCGCGCGCCGCGAGGATGCGGGCGTATCCGGCCGGGGTCCCCGGTTCGATCAGCGCCAGAACGCCGTCGCACGCGGCCCAGAGGCGGTTCACCAGATCGGCCTGGGCGGGGGCCGCGATCTCCGCCAGGGCATAGCTGGCCATCACCAGGTCGGCCGTCGCGAAGGCGCCAGCGGTGAGGTCCCCGCGCGTCGTCTCGGCGGTTCGGATGGCCTCAGGCGCATCGGCCGCCAGTCGTTTCGCCAGATCCAGGAACGGCGCGCTGGCGTCGAACCAGACGATCCGCTCCAGCGACGGCCAGGCCTCGGCGGCCGCCCAACTTCCGCCCCCTGGACCGCAGCCGGCGTCCAACAGGGTCTTCGGCTCGAAGCCCGGGGCGCGGTCCAGGGCCTCCCCGAACACCCACGCGCTGGCGGCGTAGGTGGCGGGCAGCCGGGCGAGGGCATAGGCCAGCGCGTCGTCTCGCCCCTTGATCACCGCGGACGAGCCGCGCCCCGACCGATAGGCGGCCGTGGTGGCGGCGGTGCGGTCGGCGAGGTCGCGGCGGGATGCGCCCGAAAGCTCCCGGTCGATGGCGGCCCGCAGGCCGGGCGGGAGCTCGGACGTCATCCGTTCAGCGCGTCGGCCCGCAGCTTCGCCAGGTGCGCGGCGACATCGCGGTCGGCCAGGCCCGAAACGTCGCCGGTGTCGCCGGTCTCGGCGATCCGACGCAGCAGCGGTCGAACGACCTCGCCGGACGGGGTCTTCGGCAGGGGGCCGAAGATCACATGGGCCGGAGCGGCCGGCTCGCCGATCTCGCGCCGCAGGAAGCCCTTGAGCTCTGCGGCGAGCACGTCCGACGCCATGATGTCCGGGTCGGGCGTGATGAAGGCCCACAGGCTCTCGCCCTGGCCCGGGTGCGGCACGCCCACGACGGCGACGTAAGCCACCGCGCCGTGGCTCTTCAGGACGGCTTCGATCGCTGCGCAGGACAGCTTGTGGCCGCCCACGACGACCTCGTCGTCGCCCTTCCGCGCCGCGCGGTTCTCGACCAGGTCGTCGACCACCGCCGGGTCGGCCAGGGTCGAGGTGTCGCCCAGGTTGGACAGGTCGTCCTCGGCGATCTTCCGCAGAATCCGCCGCATGATCTTGCCGGAGCGGGTCTTGGGCAGGCCGGGGGCGAACTGGATCACGTCCGGCGCGGCGAACGGACCGATCTCATGGCGCACGTGGCCGCGCAGGTCGGCCATCAAGGCGTCCGTCGGGTCGATGCCGACCTTCAGCGTCACGTAGCAGTAGATGCCCTGGCCCTTGATGTCGTGCGGATAGCCGACCACCGCGGCCTCGGCGACGGCGGGGTGGCTGACCAGGGCGCTCTCGATCTCGGCGGTGCCCAGGCGGTGGCCCGACACGTTGATCACGTCGTCCACCCGGCCGGTGATCCAGTAGTAACCGTCCGCGTCACGGCGCGCGCCGTCGCCGGTGAAGTACTTGCCGGGATAGGTGGAGAAGTAGGTGTCGATGAACCGTTGATGGTCGCCGTAGACGGTCCGCATCATGCCGGGCCAACCGTCGGTGATGCAGAGGTTGCCGTTGACGGCGCCGGTCAGCTCACGGCCCTCCGCGTCCACCAGCATCGGCAGGACGCCGGGCAGCGGCTTGGCGCAGGAGCCCGGCTTCAGGGCGTGCGCGCCGGGCAGGGGGCTCATCAGGCAGGCGCCGGTCTCGGTCTGCCACCAGGTGTCCACGATCGGGCAGCGCCCCTCGCCGACCACGCGATGATACCACAGCCAGGCTTCGGGGTTGATCGGCTCGCCCACCGTGCCCAGCAGGCGGATCGACTTGCGCGACGTCCGCTGCACCGGCAGGTCGCCCTCGCGCATGAGGGCCCGGAGCGCGGTGGGCGCGGTGTAGAAGATCTCGACCTTGTGCTTGTCGCAGACTTCCCAGAAGCGGGAGGAGGTCGGGAAGTTCGGCACGCCCTCGAACATCAGGCTCGTCGCGCCGTTGGCCAGCGGGCCATAGACCACATAGCTGTGGCCGGTGACCCAGCCCACATCCGCCGTGCACCAGTGGATGTCCTCCTCGCGATAGTCGAACACATACTGGTGCGTGATCGAGGCATGCACGAG
>JAIXTR010000375.1 GCA_027483845.1 Caulobacteraceae bacterium
CCGGCCCCAGATGAAGCCGATGATGGTCACCCCCATCAGCCCAAAGGCCAGCCCCTGCTGCAGCGTCATGACAACCGTCGCCCCGTCCCGGGCCTCTCGCCCAGCCACCACAACGCCGAGCTACGCCATTCGCTGCGACCGCGCGGGCTGCGGCGAAGAAACACCCCACCCCCGTGTCATCCCGGTTTCGCGCCCCGCGCGAAGACCGGACCCCGATCTGTTGAGTCAAAGAGAGGGCACGGCCGAGCCGCCCCGCCAACCGCCTGCCGCATCACATCGGGGTTCCGCGCTCCGTCAAAGCCAGGGTGACACGGTGGCGAAAGCGCGCCGACGTCAGCAGCCCGCCGTCAGGCGCCTCCAACCCCTAAATCCCACGGCAGCCCGCGAGCCTGCCGCGAAATGGCGGTCGCGCCCCGGCGCGCCGCCACGGGGTCGCCCCCCCGGGGAACCTTGAGGTCCTCTACGCGGCAGGCAGACTGGGCGGTTGGGTTTGATAGCTGGGTCTGGGCGCGATTTCGCTTTGAGTTCAGGCGAAGGCGCACGGCTACTTGCGGTTGGATGTTCCCCAAGCGAAACTTTAGGACCTCGAGGCGGGCATCCATGTACCTTCGCGCAAACACATTAGACGACCTGCTGGACGATGCATTCAAGCTCCTTCTAAAAAGCAAAATGAGGGTTTCGCCTACAAAGGGGCCAACAGTTGAGGAACAAGGTGTCGTCTTGGAGCTGACGACACCCCGGGCTCGATTGAGCCGCGCCTCAGAAAAGGGTCACGTATTCAGCTGTTTGGGTGAGCTTTTTTGGTACATATCCTGCAAGCAGGATCTATCTTCAATACAATACTATATAAGTCGGTACAAAAAATACGCGGAATCTGATGGCATTATCTGGGGCGCTTATGGCCCACGGATGTTTGGAGGCGAGCCGTCTCAGTACGAGGTGGTGCGGGATAGGCTCAAGGAGAAGCCGGACACGCGCAAAGCGGTCATCCAGCTATTTGATCGGCAAGACATTTTGGATGACTATAAAGATGTTCCATGTACCTGCACTCTGCAGTTTCTTGTTCGGGACGGTTTTCTCCATCTCGTCGTCCATATGCGCTCGAATGATGTTTTCATGGGCCTACCCCATGATGTTTTTGCATTTACAATGATTCAAGAAATATTAGCTAACAACTTAGACGTTAAGCTCGGAACCTACAAGCACATGGTTGGTAGTTTCCACCTATACGATCGCGACCGAGAGAAAGTCGAACGGTACCTGGAGGAGGGCTTTCAGCCGACAAGAGAGATGCCGGCAATGCCTTCGGGAAACCCTTGGAACGACATTAAGAAGCTATTTGAAGTTGAGACCGCAATCCGCAATGGCGGCCCTGACAGCGTGAGGCAGGCGATTTCACAGCTCGCTAATGTGGACTCATACTGGGCGGACTTCGGACGGCTGTTCGGAATCTATGCTCTCACCCGAAGTAACGTGGATGTTCCGCGCGAGCGGCTGAAACAGGTCGCTGAGCTGCGCAGAGACATGTCGAGCGAATTCTATGCTGGCTATATTCGCAAGAGAGCAAGCAAGTTAGCGGGAAAAATCGCAAAACTTGACCTAGGCCTAGCGGCTTCACCTGAGGACAATAAATGAAGCCCGCAGATTATAAGCGCGATCAGGAGCTCCAAGCGGGATTGGTCGCATTCTCACGTCACACGTCTCTGCTTGGAATTGTCGACGCAAGGGCGCGGTCAAGTCTCACGCGTCAGATGATCGATAGTTTGCACAGGATCGCATTCGTAAGGCGGTTAGGCGACCGACCCATAGATCCTCGACGCATGGATCCGACAACCGATCTGTTCGATCCGATTAAGGCTGCGTTTCTCCACGACCGCGCTGGCGATAAAGACGAGGCCGCATGGTTGGTGTTTCTTTCAACGCACTTTGGATATCACCGCCGGATAAAGTGGGAGCTGACGCGGTTGGTATATGGCGGCTTGGACGAAGGTCCGAGGTGGACATGGAACCGCACTAGTAGTGACGTTGATGGATTCCGACGATGGCACGAGAGCCACGCCAGTCGGTTGGCAGGGCTGCCTTTCGGCAATCACCGAAAGTACGAGAGCCTGCGTCCTAGCGCTGAGAATAACTTGGCAGATACTATTGCTAGCTACGTCAATTGGGTCGGACCCAACCGAGGCTTCACGCTGATGGTCGCTGACGTAGACACGCCCCAATCCAATTCCAAGATGAGGTTTGATCGCCTTTACCGGGCTTCCCCGATTGTACAGTTCGGACGAACTGCGAAGTTCGATTTCCTGACGATGATTGGAAAGCTCAACATCGCAGATATCGAGCCGCCGTACCCGTACCTGGAGGGCGCGACAGGGCCCACGCGAGGAGCAAAACTTCTAGTTGCGGGAGATCCGCAAGCTAGGGCGTCCGTGAGCGAACTGTCCAACATCGTTGTCGCTTTGGGCGATAGCCTCGGTGTTGGTATGCAGACCATGGAGGACTCACTCTGCAATTGGCAGAAATCTCAATTTCAATATCTGCCGTTCAGAGGGTAAAGGCGGCGATATCGGCCCAGTTATAACGTTCTTTCAAGTAATTCATTTGATCGTGTTTAAGCATTCCCCGGTTTTGCATCTGTCCGACGAGGACACCAGTCGATACGCCGATACGCTTGGCGAGCCGCGCGTAGGCGCGAAAATCGCGGTCGACCGTTCTTAAGGCATCCTCATATGCAGCCGGGATCAGAACATCCGCGGAGAACCGGTTCGCCTCCGCTTCTTCTTCCGTCTCCTCGTAGTCTTGACCCTCGACAAAAAGCGGTGAGGTCGGATGAAGCAGGAGGTGGCCGATCTCGTGGAAGACTGTGAACCAGAAGTGGTCGTCGGACCGATATCGGAAGCTCAGTTGGAGGATGGCCTTTTCGGCTGTTTCGAAATGAGTCGCGCCGCTGGCTCGGCAGCCGGTTGGCGTGCGGACAAAGACAATCGCGACACCGCACGCTTGGCCAATCTCTACTAGCCTCGGGAAGAAGGCGGCGGGCTTCTTGATCCGAACCAACTCGCGGATGGTGGGGAGCGCGGCCCTAAGCCGTTCAGGACGCCAGGGCGCGCAGGATATGCGTCTTGCCGCGCGTACACCTTGCCTCAGCCATGCGGCAACCGCCGCTGGATTGGATTTGTGTGCGAAAGAAGTCCGAAACCGGACCTGCTCGGCTAGCGTGGGGCCAGATGCAACCCATGCGCCTGGCGTGTCCTCAAAGAACGCCTTCAATGCTGCATCTTCGGGTTCGTCTGCGAAGTCGCGAAGCCACCCGAAATTGCGCATGTCCTTGATGGGTAACGCGGCTTTGAACGCGGCGAAGTCGACCATCGGTTGGCGTGCTGAGCAACCGTTGGCGCTATGCCGATAGATGCTTTCGCGCTTCAGCCAGAAGTGCGGCGTGCCTCCGAGGAAGCTGGCGAGGCTCTCGGCGAGCCGCGCGTTAATCGCCAGTTCCCCGGACAATAGCTTGTCCGTGCACGCTTCGGAGAGACTAAGCGCCTTGGCGAGAAGGTGCGATGGCACTCTGCGACAGGCGAGCGCGTCCTTTATCGTGTCACCAGGGGGTGAGATCCAATCAGGGTCGAACCCACGGGTTGCGCTCATGGCTGGCGAATTTCCATCAACTTGATCCGATCCACAGTCGCCCAGTCGATGCGCTGATTGTGATCTATGTCGGCGGTCCTGCGAATAGCCATGATGGTCAACCAATATCCGGGGTGAAACTCAATTGCCGCGTCGTCAAAAGCGCCGAATTCGACCGTCAACCAGGGCAGCTCGGTGATTGCGTCGACCGCCTCCAAATCCGCAAGCCTTCGCTGAAGAGCGCTCGCAGCCTCATGTCCTAGCTCCCTGCGGGCCCAGGATGCTTGTTCGCAGGTCCTGCGAAGGCCTTTGGTTGCGAAGCCCAGTTCCAATAGAACTCACCATGCAAGCCGATCCGCGCGAATCAGCTCGGCCGTCTATGGTGACCCTTAACGTGTGGTTGTTGCGGCGACACCCCGTGAATTGCAGCCACCCACCACCCCCCTAATCCAAATTCAACAGCGCCGGGTCGCCCCCCTGGGCGGTGATGTTCACGCTCACCGCCCGCTCCACCGCATAGCGCAGCAGCGCGTGCGGCCCGCCGGCCTTCGGGCCCGTGCCCGATAGCCCCTCGCCGCCGAAGGGCTGGACGCCGACCACGGCCCCGATCATCGAGCGGTTCATATAGGCGTTGCCCGCCGGGACGGTGCGCTGGACCTCGGCGGCGAAGGCCTCGATGCGGCTGTGGACGCCGAGGGTCAGGCCATAGCGGGCCTCGACCAGCGGGGCGGCGGCCTCCGCCAGCTTCGCCGGGTCGTAGCGCACCACGTGCAGGATCGGGCCGAACACCTCCTTGGTCAGGACGCTGGCGTCGGGGATCTCGGCCAGGGTGGGGCTGACGAAGTGGCCCCCGTCGGGCGTGGGCAGGCGACCCAGGATCTTGGCCTCGCGGCCCAGCCGCTCGACGTGGGCCTCCAGCGCGGCCTTGGCGTCGGCGTCGATCACCGGGCCGATGTCGGTGCGCGGATCGGCGGGGTCGCCGACCACCCACGTGTGCATGGCGCCCGTCAGCCCCTCGATCAGCATGTCGGCCGTCTCATGCGGCACGAACAGCAGACGCAGCGCCGAGCAGCGCTGGCCGGCCGAGCCGAACCCCGAGACCAGCACGTCGTCCAGCACCTGTTCGCGCAGCGCCGTGGTGTCGACGAACATGGCGTTGAGGCCGCCGGTCTCGGCGATGAACGGCACGATCGGCCCCGACCGCGCGGCCAGCGTGCGGTTGATCGCCCAGGCGGTGTCGGTGCCGCCGGTGAAGGCCACCCCGTCGCAGCCGGGGTGGGCGGTCAGCGCCGCGCCCACGGTGGCGCCATCCCCCGGCAGGAGGTGGAGGAGGTCGGCCGGCGCGCCGGCGGCGTGGAACAGCTTCACCGCCTCGGTGGCGATGATCGGGGTCTGTTCGGCGGGCTTGGCCAGCACGCCGTTGCCGGCGGCCAGCGCCGCGGCGATCTGGCCGGTGAAGATGGCCAGGGGGAAGTTCCAGGGACTGATGCAGACGAAGACGCCCCGGCCGTGGAGGCTGAGCTGGTTGGTTTCGCCCACCGGCCCGCGCATCGTCTCCGGCGTCGCGAACTGCCGCTCGGCCAGGTGGGCGTAGTAGCGGCAGAAATCGACTGCTTCGCGGACCTCGGCGATGGCGTCAGCCAACGTCTTGCCGGCTTCAAGGACGCAGATCGCGATCAATCGCTCGCGTTCGGCTTCCAGCGCGTCGCCCATGGCCCGTAGCACCTTGGCGCGGTTTTCGCCGCCTCGCCGATCCCATGCCGGCTGGGCCGCCTTCGCAGCGTTGAAAGCGGCGTCGATGTGTTCCGGCCGGGAATAGACCACCTCTCCCACCACATCCCCTGTGGCGGGGTTGCGGACGACAGCGTCGGTTGGCAGATCGCCGGCAAAAAGGCCGCCACCTGTGGGGCCGGCCCAGGGGAGGTTCTTGGCCTGCTGCTTTACTGCAGAGGCGAGCATGTCGCGGACCGCGGCGACGGACAGGTCCAGGCCGCCGGAGTTGCGGCGGCTGGGGCCATAAAGGTCGCGCGGCAGGGGGATGCGCGGGTGCGGCCCGGCGCCGGCCGCCTCCACCGCCGTGATCGGGTCGACCACCACCTTCGCGACCGGGGTCTTCTCGTCCAGCAGGGCGTGGACGAAGGAGGTGTTGGCGCCGTTTTCCAGCAGGCGGCGGACCAGATAGGGCAGCAGGTCCTCGTGGCTGCCCACCGGCGCATAGACCCGCAGCGGGAAGGCGCCGTACCGGTCCGTGGCGGCGGCATAGAGGGCCTCGCCCATGCCGTGCAGGCGCTGGAATTCGGGGCTCAGGCCCATCTGGCTGGCCATCAGGCGGACGGCCGCCAGGGTGTGGGCGTTGTGGGTGGCGAACTGGCCGTAGATGTGCGGGGCGGCGGCCAGCATGGCCTTGGCGCAGACCAGGTAGGAGACGTCGGTCGCCGCCTTGGTCGTATAGACCGGATAGCCGTCCAGGCCGGCGACCTGGGCGCGCTTGATCTCGCTGTCCCAATAGGCGCCCTTGACCAGGCGCACCATCAGCCGCCGGCCGGTGGCCCGCGCGATGCCGGCGACGGCCTCGACCGTCTGCGGCCCGCGCTTCTGGTAGGCCTGGACGGCCAAGCCCAGGCCGCGCCAGTCGCTCAAGGACGGCTCGCGGGCCAGCCGGTCCAGCAGGTCCAGCGAGATGGCAAGGCGGTCGGCCTCCTCGGCGTCGAGGGTGAAGTTGATGTCGGCCTGGGCGGCGATCCCAGCCAGCCGCAGGATCCGCGGGTAGAGGTCGGCGAACACCCGCTCGGCCTGACGGGCCTCGTAGCGGGGGGAGAGCGCCGAGAGCTTGACCGAGACCCCGTGGCCGCGTTCCGGACCCTGGCCTTTCGCGTGCTTGGCCACGCTGCGGATCGCGTCGGCGTAGGCCTTCTCGTAGCGGTCGTCGTCGGCGTCGGTGC
>JAIXTR010000570.1 GCA_027483845.1 Caulobacteraceae bacterium
CATGCGCCCGCTGTCGCTGGCCCGGCGCATCAGTTCGCGGCCCTCGGGCGAAATGTTCTCGTGTTCCAGGAGCTGAAGGGCGCCCAGGACGCCGTTCATCGGGGTGCGGATCTCGTGGCTGACGTTCGCCAGGAAGTCGGCCTTGGCGCGGGTGGCGGACTCGGCTTCGGTCTTGGCCTCCTGCAGGGCCGTCTCGGCGGCGACCTGGGCGGTGACGTCGCGGCTGGCGTCGATCACGGCGACCGGGACGCCGTCCTCCAGGATCAGGCGCGCGCTGGACTGCATCCAAAGCGCGTGGCCGTCCTTGTGGCGCACCAGGCAGGTGGTGACGGCGGGTTGGCTGGGGTCGGCGAGCAGGCGCGCCAGGGCGTCCTGGACGGCGCCCGGGTCCCCGTCGGGATGGGCCAGGTCCCAGCGTGTGGCGCCGACCAGTTCCTCGGGCCGATAGCCAAGGACGCGAAGCGACGCGGGCGAGACGTACTCGAACACGCCGTCGAGGCTGGTCCTGGCGATGATGTCGGTGACATTCTCGGCGAGGGTCTCATAGTCGCGAAGGCTCTGGTTCAGGCGGCGTTGCTGTTCTTGGGCCGAGGGCGTGGACAGGGCGCGACCCAGGCAGAAGACGCCGCCCAGGGCCAGGCTTATCCACACAACGGTCATGCCGGGCGCGTGGCGCTCGCCTCCGGCGGTCAGGATGGCCAGGGCCCCGATGGCAGGGGCCGCGCCGGCCGCTAGGAACACCGCGGGGACGTTGTAGAAAAGGAGGACTGCAGCGGCGCCCACGATGAGCACGATGGCCACGCCGGCGGCGTGCGCCTCGGGCGTGCCGGCGGACCACAGCAGGCCGCCAAGCGCGATCCACCCGAAGTTGGACGCCAGATACGCTGCGAAGAAGGTCAGCCGACCCCGCGGACGGCTCAGGGCGTCGGGCCGGGTGACCCGCCAGCCCCAGACCTCGATGGCGATCATGACCGCCGCCCACACGATGCAGATGGCGCCGGGGAGGATCAGGGCCGCGGCCAGGACAGCGACCAGGCTCAGTCCGACCTTTGGCGCAGCGACCTCGTGCCAGGGCGCCGCCGCCTCATCGAAGCGCTGCGGCCAGCTAGGGCGCACCCGACCGTCGGCGCGGAGCCGGCGGGCGGCGTCCTTCGCTGAGCGGATATCAGGCGCGTTGGCGGTCAAGGGGATCCTCGTCCTTGGAAAAGGTCAGCATGAGTCGGGGGCGATGACCGCGCTGCTAAGGTCGCCTGCGGCATATCGCCTTGCGGGGGCGATGCGCGATTTTATGTTCATCATTTGTTCTTGACATTCTCATGGGAATTCGGTAGGGTTCAGTCAGCGTTGATTGGTGCGCCTCGGGACTGGGTGCGCGGTGGGACGCGATCGCATCAACAGAGGCGACGGATGTTCGAGCAGTTGAGCGGGGACGGTCCGCAGCACGGCTCGACGAAGCCGTGGACCAGGGCGGGGCGACCTTGAGATACGTGGGCATGCTGTTGGTCGTGGGGAGCGCCCTGATTTCCGGCTGCAGTGTCGAACCTGCGGCGAACCTGTACAATCAGAGCGGGTCTGCCCTCGTCATTCGGGTCGCGGCGTTCGAACAAGGTCGCGTCGTAGGTCGCAAGGACTTGCCTGTGGCGCCCGGCGGACACGTCAGGGTCGGGGCCTCGGAGCTGCAGGCCGCCGGCTTGGCCGTCGTGGCCGGACGCTGCATCTACGCCTATCGCCTGACGTCAGACGATCTGGAGACCATCTCGGATCAGGGCGCCGGGAGCTATCCGATCGCCCTGGATGTCCGAGCCGACATGTCGCTGCATCTTCGGCCCTCTTCCAAGCTGCCGGCGCCCAGACCTGGGGCGTTCGGCTTTCCGCGAAATGTGATCTCTAAGACCTGTTCGGTGGCGTGAATGTTCGTGATTTGTTCTCAGCGTTTCATGGGAATTCGGTAGAGTTCAGTCGGCGTTGACTGGTGCGCCCGGGACGCGCGGACGCCCGGACGCTGGGGCCTGGTTCGACGCGATCTCATGAAAGGGGCGACAGATGTTCGAGCAATTGGGCGCGCGAGCGCGTGCATCGGTCCGACACGGTGTTGAGGGGGCAGAGCGTCTGCGCGGTGCGTGGCTGAACGCGGGGCGGCGGGCCTATGGAGATGCGATCCGTGAAGGGCGCGACGTCGTCGACCGGACTGAAAGTGAACTCGAGGCGCTGGGTCGCCAGGCGATAGCCGAGACGGCGCGAATGAAAGCCGCCGCACGCAAGACCGGCAATGACGCGGGGCGCAGTGTCGAGACCGGCCGCGTGCAGTTGAGCCAGGCTGTCGGCCAAGCGCGGCGAGGTCTCCAGACGGGTGTCGACGTTGTGGCCGGCGGCGCTCAGCGCACCGGACGGGCGGCCAGCGGCGTCTTGGAAGGCATGGGTCGCCAGGTGAGCGCCAGCCAGCCGATGGAGCGCGAAATCGTCCGCGCGATGGCGCCGGCGGCCCGGAACATCCTGGGTAAGACCTGGAACGCGCCCAATACCCTGATCGGCCTGGCGTATGGCGGCGCGGGGCACCTGGCCGGGATGGCGGCGGGGACAGATCCTTATGTCACGGTGGACGCCAATGCGATCCAGTTCCGCAACAACCCATTCGGCGGTGTTGGGGCGATCACGCTGGGCAATACGACCACCTATCGGAAGGAGCCTTGGATCGAGCGGAAAAGCGGAGTCTCCGTGGAAGAACATGAGCGGCAGCACACGATTCAGGGCGAGCAGCTCGGTCCGTTCTACTTGCCGTCGAACATGGTTGGCGGCGCCTGGGCTTTGGCGCGAGACGGGGATTGGCATGGGCCGAGCAATTGGAACGAGCGCGGGCCGCAGGAGGCCTCGCCGCAGCCGTGGCCGAGCCGGGGGCGGCGTTGAGGCGTTCTAATGCGCTGTTGTTTGGGGCGGTCCTTTTGCTCATCAGTTGCAGCGAGCTTGATCGTGGGCGGGTGTACAATGAGACCGATGCGCCAATCGTCGTGCGGCTCAAGGTGCATGCAGCCGGCGGGCCGGATCGCGGAGATGTGCTCGTCACCCTGAAACCCGGGGAAGGCCGTACGTTCTTCGGCGGCAGTCTGCGATATGATCGCATGCCGGTGACCACGGGCGGCTGCACTTACACATATCACATGGATGGCGGGGATTTCTGGGGCCTGCGCAAAGCCGGACTGACGTTTCCGATCGAGCTGGACATCACGCGCGACATGTCCCTCGACCTCCGGCCGGAGGCGACCAAGCGGCGCGACTTCCGGAACGGGAAGGCGTTCGGCTTTCCGCGGAGGCCAATCTCAAAGACCTGTCCGGCGACACGATAGTTCGTGTTTTGTTCTTGACATTCCCATGGGAATTGGGTAGAGTTCAGTCAGCGTTGATTGGTGCGCCTGAGCCGTTGCGACGGCCGGGCTGAGCGCGACGACAGCACCTTCCACATCCTGATCGCCGTGGTCCGAGAGGGCCGCCTTCACCCGCCGGGCTCGCTCGCGCGGGCCTTAGCCTATGGGGCCAAGCTTTTGTCCGACGACGACATTCTCGAAGAGGCCCGCGGGGCGTTCCAGCTGGCGGCCGACGCCGAGGCGGAGAACCGGCGCGAGGCGCTGGACGACCTGCGCTTCGCACGTCTGGGCCAGCAGTGGCCCGACAAGGTGCGGCGCGAGCGGGAGCAGGAGGGACGTCCCTGCCTGACGATCAATCGGCTGCCGACCTTCATCCGCCAAGTGGTCAACGATGCGCGGCAGAACAAGGGTCCACATCTCCTTCGATCCACGCCTGCGCCGCCAGGTGCTCACCAAGCGTGCGGGCGGTGGCTGCGCCCTGGGCCTCACTGACATGGGAGATGACGCATGACCCGATCGATGATCGCCGCCGTCGCGGCTTTGAGCGTGGGCGCCTGCAGCCCGATCTCCGCCCTTACCGGCGGGCCAGCGGCCGACAGTCACAACCAAGCGCTACAGGCGCTGGGCGAGCACATCGACAGGTGCGATCGCCACTATCAGGGCGGCTTCGGGTTTGGGGCGAGTTTCACGTTCAATATCGACTGCAAGGCGCAGCCGGAGCCCCAAACCTAGGGCGACTCGGCGAGCCGCAGGACGAAGGCGCGGATGTCATCCGGCCAGACGCTCGCCAGGGCTTCGAGTTTCGGTCGATCGCCAGCGAAGAGCGCGCGGCTGGCGTCCTCGAACCCCGGCAGATCGCCGGCCAGCGCCGCCATGGCCTTGTAGGCTGCGTCGCGGGCTCGACGGGCGTGGTCGGTCGGGTCTGGGATGCGCCTGGCCTCTTCGACGAGCCGACGGAGCGCCGCTGAGGCGCCGCCAGGTTGGGTCGCCAGCCAGTCCCAATGCCTCGGGAGCAGCGTGACCTCGCGCGCGACAACGCCGAGTCGGGGGCGACCCCGCGCTGGGGCCGACGGCTGCGATTCGCCAGGTTGTGTGCGGGCGAGGTGAGCGGCGACGGCCTCGTCCGGTCCGTGCCGCAGGTCGAGGTCGACGGGGTCGCCCGAGGACTCGTCGATGATCAACAGCTGCGCCGGGTCGTCCCGGACGGCTACGACCTGCGCGACGTCAAGCAGTGAGCCCGACGCGATGCAGACATGGCCGGCGAACGCCGTGAACGTAGACTGATTGCTCATCTCATCCACACAGGGGGCATGCTCGCGTCACGGGGCGTCGGTCTCATGCGTGCGGCGATTCGTAGAGCGCGACGCCTGTTGGAACCCAGCAAATGAGTCCGAGCGGCGCCCAACTGCGGGCTTTCACGATGCGACTGTCTGGGAGGTCGGGAGAGCCCGGACCGGTGTCCGGACTCTCCCGCTGGTGCCACGACAGGGATTCGAACCCTGGACCTCAGCCTTACCAAGGATGCGCTCTACCACTGAGCTATCGCGGCGAAGGCGGGCGCTATAGCGGGCGCGGGCTGCGTCGTGAAGCCCCAATCGGTCGGTCGTGCACTTGACGGGCGGGACACCTGGCCGCACCAGCGGAAAATGGCCGAGCAAGACAACGACCCCAAGGGCGCCGCGGACACGCGGGAAGCCAAGCTCGCGCAGGCTTTGAGAGCCAACCTGCGCCGACGCAAGGCGCCGGCGTCTCCGCCGCCTGCGCCAAAAGCACAAAAGAACAGTGCGGATTGACCGCTTGGCGCGTTCACGGGGCGCAGGCTAGATATCGCGAGAGGGCGCCGCGGCGGAACGCGGCCCACGCGTACTTCGAAGGATAGAGATTGGACCGCATCGCCATTACCGGCGGCGCGCGGCTGAACGGCGAAATCCCGATCAGCGGCGCCAAGAACTCGGCCATCAAGCTGATGGTGGCGAGCCTGCTCACGGAAGAGCCTCTGCGGCTGACCAACATGCCGCGGCTCGCCGATACGCGGTTCCTCGGAAAACTGCTTCAGCGGCTGGGGACGGAGGTCGTTGAATCGGACGGTCCTGATGGCGCCGAAACCCTGCTCACGACGCGCGAGATCGTCAGCGGTTTCGCGCCCTATGACCTGGTTCGTCAGATGCGCGCCTCATTCAACGTGCTCGGGCCGCTGCTGGCGCGCGCGGGTCACGCGAAGGTTTCGCTGCCGGGCGGCTGCACGATTGGCGCGCGCCCGGTGGATCTGCACCTGAAGGCCCTCGAGGTGCTGGGCGCCAAGATCGAGCTGCATGAGGGCTACGTCTATGCGCAGACGCCGCGCGGACTGACCGGCGGCGAAGTGGAGTTTCCATTCGTCTCCGTCGGGGCGACCGAGCATACGATGCTGGCCGCTGTGCTCGCGAAGGGCGAGACGGTGATGCGCAACGCCGCCTGCGAGCCCGAGATCGTCGATCTGGCCGATTGCCTGAACAAGATGGGCGCCAAGGTGACGGGCGCCGGGACGCCGACCATCCGGATCGAGGGCGTCGCGCGCCTGGGCGGCGCGACTCACGAGGTGCTGCCGGACCGAATCGAAACCGGCACCTATGCGCTTGCGGCCGCGATGGCCGGGGGCGAGGTGCGTCTGACCCGCACGCGCAGCGATTTCATCCAGCCCGTGCTCGACAAGATGATCGAAGCCGGGGTCGAGGTGACGCCGCACAACGACGGGCTCACCATCAAACGGAATGGCGCGCGGCTGACGCCGGTGGAGATCACGACGGATCCCTATCCCGGCTTCCCCACCGATCTACAGGCCCCGTTCATGGCCCTGATGACTCTGGCCGACGGCGAGAGCGTGATCCGCGAGACGATCTTCGAAAATCGTCTCATGCATGTGCCGGAATTGGGCCGCCTCGGCGCGGACATCTCGGTGCATGGCGGCGAGGCCCGGGTTCGCGGCGTGGACGCGCTGGAAGGCGCCCAGGTGATGGCGACCGACCTGCGAGCGTCGGTGAGCCTGGTGATCGCCGGTCTGGCCGCACGCGGCGAAACGATCGTCAATCGGGTCTACCATCTGGATCGCGGTTTCGAGCGATTGGAAGAGAAGCTCAGCGCCTGCGGGGCTCAGATCCGGCGCCTCAAGGGCGACGGGGCCGGGGAAGAGGTCGAGTAGGGCGATGGCCGACGCGCGTCCGTTGCAACTGTTGGCGGAAGACCCGGATGACCTGGCGGTGATGTCGGCCGCGCTGCAGGACGCTGTCGCCAAGGTCGGCGACATCTCGTTCGAAGGGCGGGCGCGTCGCTTGACTATCGCGTTCAATCGCTTCCGCTGGGAGGCGGGCGAGCGTCAACGCGTACGCTCCGCCCTCCAGGTGGGCGGCGTACTGTCTCTGCAGGCTCGGAAGATCCGCCGCGATCGCCCCGACGCCGTGATCGAGCTTCTGGCGATCGGCTTCGAGCCCGGGGAGGCGCCGGGCGGCGTGGTGACCCTGAGCTTCGCGGGCGGCGGCGATCTGCGGGCCGAGGTCGAGTGCATCGACGCTGTGCTCGCCGACGTCTCGGACCCTTGGCCCACGCCCAGAGCGCCGACTCACGAAACCTGACCAGCAGTGGCCTTGTCCCGCCCGCGCCGCTAAAGAGCGGCCATGCGCCGCTTTCGTTTCTCCGAACCAGGCTTCAAGGCCGCATTTTCCAGCTTCGTCGCGGAACGCCGCGAAACACCCGACGACGTCGATGCGCTCGTCCGGGATATCCTCGCCGCTGTGCGGGCGGAGGGCGTCGATGCGCTACTTCGCTACGCAAAAGCGTTCGACAAGGTCGAACTGACCGAGGCGACTCTGCGTGTGACCGCGGACGAGATCGCCGACGGGGCCGCGGCCTGTTCCAGCGACGTTCGCGACGCGATCAACTTCGCCGCCAAGCGCATCCGCGCCTATCACGAGCGCCAGCGGCCGGCAGATCAGCGCTTCACCGACGAGGCCGGTGTCGACATGGGGTGGCGCTGGACCCCGTTGGAAGCCGTGGGGATCTACGTCCCGGGCGGACGCGCCGCTTATCCCTCCACGGTTCTGATGAACGCCGTTCCGGCCGCGGCCGCCGGCGTTGATCGCATTGCGATGGTGACTCCGCCTGGCCGTCTGCAGCCGGCGGTGCTGGCCGCGGCGCAGGTCGCCGGCGTCACGGAGATCTGGCGGGTGGGCGGCGCGCAGGCCGTGGCCGCGCTCGCCTATGGAGCCGGGCCGATCCGGCCTGTGGATAAGATCGTCGGTCCTGGCAATGCTTTCGTCACGGCCGCCAAGCGGCGCGTCTATGGCACGGTTGGCATTGATGCGTTGGCGGGGCCGTCCGAAATCGTTGTCGTCGCCGATGGCGCGAACGATCCCCAATGGATCGCCGCCGATCTCCTCTCCCAGGCCGAGCACGACCCAGCGGCGCAGTCGATACTCATTACGGATGACGAATCCTTCGCCGCGGCGGTGGAAGCGGCCGTCGCCGAGCAGCTGACGACATTGAGCACGGGCGCGGACGCTGCCGCGTCGTGGCGCGACCACGGGGCGATCGTCATCGCGCCGCTGGGCGAGTCGCCGGGACTGGTCGATGAGATCGCGCCCGAGCACGTCGAGTTCGCCGTCGCCGATCCTGAAGCGCTTTCGGACCGTGTGAGACACGCTGGCGCGATGTTCCTCGGCCGGCACGCGCCGGAGGCGGTGGGCGACTACGTGGCTGGGTCGAACCACGTGCTGCCGACCAGCCGCGCCGCGCGGTTCTCGTCGGGCCTGTCGTTGTATGACTTCATCAAGCGCACTTCTTTCGTGAAGTGCGACGCCGAGTCGTTCGCGCGCCTCGCCACCGCTTCGATTGCGCTGGCCGAGTCTGAGGGCCTCCCTGCGCACGCCCGTTCCGCCGCGATCAGGTTGGGGCAGGGCCGCTAGATGTTCGCGGCGGAGACGCCGGCGAAAGCGGCGGCTGCTACGGAGGCCGCAAAGCCGAGCTTCACGGAGCATCTGGTCGCATCCACGACGGCCGCGCTGGATCACATCCTCAACCTCGATCCGCGCGAGGCGGCGATCAACGCGGCCCTTTCCGCGGCGGTCGCCCTAGGCGCTTACGGCGTCGTCTGGCTGCTGCGCCGTCTGTCGGACCATTGGTTGGCCCGCGTCAGCGTCGGCGGCGCGGAGGCCGAGGTGGCCCGCACCCAGCAGGCCGCCCGGCTGACGTGGGCCCTGGTGCGGCTGGTCGCGGTCATCGTCGTCGTTGTGGCGGTCCTGGGGATCTGGGGAATCGACGCGCAAAGCTGGCTGTCGGGTGGAGCCGGCGCACGCCTGGTCAGACTGGCGCTGGTCCTGATCATCGTCACCGCATTGGTCGAGGTTTCCGGCTTCATCATTAAACGGCTGATCGGCGGTTTCGCCCGCCGTAGCAGTGACCCGAGGCGGGCGGCGCAACTTCGCACCCTTGGTCCCATTCTCACGGGCTGTGCGCAGACGATCCTGGTGGTGGTCGGCGGGCTCACGGTGCTGACAGAGGTCGGCCTCAAGGTCGGCCCCATCCTCGCCAGTGCGGGTGTGCTGGGCATCGCGGTCGGGTTCGGCGCGCAGACGCTGGTGAAGGACTTCCTCACCGGTCTGTTTCTGATCG
>JAIXTR010000381.1 GCA_027483845.1 Caulobacteraceae bacterium
CGGTCCTCGCGCGAGCGGCGAAGGTGGTTGCCTTCCCCGCCCGGGTTCGCCAAAGCTCAACCCCATGACGACCCGCAAACGCCCGGGACAGATCGCGCTCCAGGCGTTGATAACGATCGCCGTGGCGGTGGCCCTGGTGGGGCTCGCGACCCTCGCGCGCGCCGCCCTGGGGCCCAAGCTGGGCAGCCTGTCGCCCTTCATGCTGTACGTCGCCGCCGTGCTGGCCGCCGGTCTCCTCCGGGGACCGGGCTGCGGGGCGCTGGTGATGCTGGGTGGCGGCGTGGTGGGATATCGCCTCTTCCTGGCGCCGGACGGCGCGGCGCCGCCGGGCGCGATGGTGGCCTTGATGATCTTCTGGGGCGTCTCCGCGCCCGTCCTGGTCACGGCCAACGAGCTGCGCGTGCAGCTCAGCCGTGCGATGTCCCGCCTGTCCGAGGCCATCGAACGCAACGGAAAGATCGCGTCTTAGGCGAACTGTCGGGTATCGGACTCAACTCCGCAGCGAAGGGTGTATTGTCGCGGTTCCCCACGAGGTTCCCCTTTGCCGCTCTTCACCTTCTACCCCTGCCGGCCCGACGGAACCTCGGTCGCATTCGACTCCATCGAGTGCCGCGACGACGCGGACGCCATGGAGCGCGCGCGCCGGGTGCTGGCCGACCATCTCAGCGCCGTCGAGGTGGTCATCTGGCAGGGCGAGCGGGAGGTTGGCGCCGTTAGCCGGGTCAAGGACGACGCCTGACGGCGGCACGCCCTTGCCCTGAACCGCCACATCGGCCAAAGCCAAGGTTATGTCCAGCGGCCGCCCCAAGCCCGATCGCGCTGTCGTCGCGGTCCGCGTCATGACCGTGGTCAGCGTCGCGCTGGCCGCCATGTGCGTCTGGCTGGCCTTCGCCTGGAGCACCGAGCGGTCCGCCGCCGCCTGCTGGCGCACCGCCTCCGAGTTCCAGTATCACCCCGAGGACGAATGCCGCGGCTGATCCGGCGGTCATCGCCCATTGCGACCCGCCCGTCCGCGCCCTAACCCTGGCGTCGCAGTGGGGTGAGGGGCGTATGATCCGATCGATGCTGGCGGGACTGGCCGCCGTCTTGTCCATGGCCGGGACAGCGGCCGCTCAGCCCGTCCTCTATCGCAACGCCACCCTCATCGACGGCACGGGCGCGCCGGGGCGGCCCGGCATGTCGGTGCTGGTCGAGGGGGAGCGGATCATGGCGGTCGGCCCGGTCGATCGGCTGGCGGGCCCCGCCGGCGCACGGATCGTCGACCTCACCGGCAAGTACCTGCTGCCCGGCCTGATCGACAGCCACGAGCACCTGGCCACCCCGCCCAATCGGCGTCAGGCCGAGGCCAGCCTGCGACGCGACCTCTACGGCGGCGTGACGGCGGTCCGCGACATGGCCGATGACCTGCGGTCCGTCGCCGAGCTGACCCGCGCCAGCCGCAAGGGCGAGATCGCGGCGCCCGACATCTACTATGCGGCGCTGATGGCCGGCCCGTCGTTCTTCGCCGACCCGCGCACAGTGGCGGTCAGTTATGGCTTCACGCCCGGGACCACGCCCTGGATGAAGTCCGTCGATGCGGCGACCGACCTGCGCGAGGCGGTGACGCTCGCCCGCGGAACCTCGGCCACGGCGATCAAGATCTACGCCAATCTGCCGCCGGACCTGGTCGCGAAGATCGCCGCCGAGGCGCATCGGCAGGGGATGCAGGTCTGGGCCCACGCCGCCGTCTACCCGACCACGCCGGCGGAGGTGCTGGCGGCCAGGCCCGATGTCATCTCCCACGCTTGTTCCCTCGCCCATCAGGTGGCCGGCACGCCGCCGACCTACCAGTCGCGCACGCCGATGGACCCGACGCCGTTCCTCAAGGCGGACAACCCGGTGATCGCCGGCCTCCTGGACCGGATGAAGGCCCAGGGGACGATGCTGGACGCCACCACCAGCCTCTACGCCAATATCGAGGCGCGGGCCGCCGCGGATCCCAAGGCGCGAAAGCCGCTGTGCACCGGGGCCATGTCCGACGCCCTGGTGATGCAGGCCTGGAAGGCCGGCGTGGCCATCAGCGCCGGCACCGATTGGGTCGCGCCCTACGACGACCCCTGGCCAACCCTGCACCATGAGCTGGCGGCGCTGGTGAAGCTGGGGCTGCCGCCGGTCGAGGCCATCCGCGCCGCCACCCTGAACGGCGCGCGCGCCGCCGGCGCCGCGCAGGACACAGGCTCGATCGCCGTGGGCAAGCTCGCCAATCTGCTCGTCGTGACCCGCGACCCCACCGCCGACATCGCCAATCTGAAGAGCCTCGAACTCACCGTAAAGCGCGGTCGCGAGTACCGCCGCGCCGACTTCAGGCCGCTGACCAAGACCGAGATGGAAGACGCCGAATGAACCGCCGCCACGTCCTGGCCCTCTCGGCCGCCGCCCTCGCCAGCCCCGCCGCCGCCGCGACCGCCGATCCGATCGGCCGGATGGTGGTCGTCAACGCCCTGGGCGGCCTGATCGACCCGAACCACGATCTCCCCGCCCGCGCCGCCGTGACCCCGCGCATCCTGAAGGACGCCCACGCCTCGGGCATGACCGCGGTCAACTGCACCCTGGGCTACGTGGCGGGGCCGGATGAGCCGTTCCAGCAGTCGGTGGCCGAGATCGGCCAGTACGACGCCATGCTCCGCGCCAACCCGCGCGACCTGCTGAAGGTGCTCACCGCCAGCGACATCCTGCGCGCCAAGGCCGAGAAGAAGGTCGGCGTGATCTACGGCTTCCAGAACGCCGCCATGATGGGCGACGATCCGGCCCGCGTGGACATCTTCGCCGACCTGGGCGTCCGGATCATTCAGCTCACCTACAACCTGCGCAACCAGCTGGGCGACGGCTCGATCGTACCCGAGGGCCGGGGCCTCACCGACTTCGGCCGCCAGGTCGTGGAGCGCCTCAACGCCAACCGCGTCATGGTCGACTTGAGCCACTCGGGCCGCCAGATCTGTCTCGACGCCGCCCGCGCCTCGAAACAGCCGATCTCGATCAACCACACCGGCTGCCGCGCGCTGACCGATCTGCCGCGCAACAAGACCGACGAGGAGCTGCGCTTGGTCGCCGAGCGCGGCGGGTTCGTCGGCATCTACTTCATGCCGTTCCTCAACCTCTCGGGCCATGCCCGGGCCGTGGACGTGGTGGCCCACATCGAGCACGCCCTGAACGTCTGCGGCGAGGATCACGTCGGCATCGGCACCGACGGCGGGACAACCCCCATCGACGACCTGGAGCTCTATAAGGAGGCGCTTCGCAAGGAGCACGAGGACCGCAAGGCCAAGGGCATCGCCGCCCCCGGCGAGCGCGCCGACACGCACCCCTTCGTCGACGACCTGCGCGGCCCCGACCAGTTCCGCAAACTCTACCGCCTGCTCGCCGAGCGCGGCCACAAGCCGGCCCGCATCGAGAAGATTCTCGGCGGCAACTTCGTCCGCTACGCCCGCGAGATCTGGGGCTAGCGCTGGCGGAAGCGGCGGGCTTCGGCTTCCAGCTTGCTCATCAGGGCGTCGGACTGGACGTCCTCGCCCTGGAACGGCAGCTCGCCGGCCACGCCGCGGATCGCCAGCCACATCTGCGGGGCGAAGTGGCCCAGCACCCGCAGCGGCCGGCGCTTGTCGTCCAGCACGTCCCAGCCGGCGTCCTCGAAGGCGAAGACCTGGGCGGTGGGCGCCTTGGCCTCGATGTGGTCCCAGCCCGCCGGCCGTTCGACCGCCTCGGCCTCGTCGCCGGTCAGGCCGAACAGCGCCTTGGCGCAGGCGTCGATCTCCGGGTGCTCGGCGCGGGCCTCGGGCTCGGCGAACTCGCGCTTCATCACCGCCTTGCGCTCCAGGTCGGCGACGCCCGGAAGGTCGATCAGGCGGCGAAGGATGGGCTTGCTGGTCATTTCCTCGGCGTATCGCGGATGCCGCCCGCTGGCGAGCCGTCCCGCGTGGAATCCCCGGCGCGGCCGTCCCCGGACTTTGCTAAGCCTGGGTCCAAGGCGGACGAGGGCGGACGATGCGAGCGATGTTGTTGGGGGCCGTGGCCCTCGCCCTGGCAGGTGCGGCCCACGCTCAGCCCGCCCCGCGGACGGCCGACGGTCGCCCCGACCTCACCGGGACCTGGTCCAACGCCTCGCTGACCTGGCTGGAGCGCCCCGCGGCGCTGAAGGGCCTGATCCTCACCGACGCCGAGGCCAAGGCGCTGGCCGACGCCAACCCGATGAAGGCCGCCGCCGCGGCCGACGCCAAGCCCATCGATCCCAACGCCGGCCCGCCGCCGGAGGGGGCCTTGGGCGCCGCGCACAGCCTGATCTACATGGACGGCGGCTCGGCCTACGCCAAGGTGAAGGGCCAGTACCGCACCTCCTGGATCGTCGACACGCCGGACGGCCGCCTGCCGCTCACCGACCTGGGCCGCCAGCGCACCCGCGAGGCCGCGGCCCGTAG
>JAIXTR010000144.1 GCA_027483845.1 Caulobacteraceae bacterium
GCCATTTCGCCGTCGATCACCAAGGACGGCCATGCCCTGCTGCTGATCAACCCGCACACCTCGTTCTTCTTCCGCTCCGAGCTGCAGATGACCAGCGACGAGGGGCTGAACGCCTATGGGGCGGTGACCTGGGGCCAGTTCTTCATCTACCAGGGGTTCAACGCCAAGACCGGCTGGATGCACACCTCCAGCACCGTGGACGTGGTCGACGAGTTCGCCGAGACCATCGTGCGGACGCCCGGCGCGCTGATGTACCGCTATGGCAAGGAGGCCCGGCCGGTCGCGAGTGAGGTCGTTGTCGTGCCGTACAAGGCCGCCGACGGTTCGATGCAGAGCCGCAGCTTCACCACCTATCGCACCGAGCACGGGCCGATCGTGCGGGCCGAGGGCGACAAGTGGATCGCCTTCGCCATGATGCACAAGCCGGTGGAGGCGCTGCAGCAGTCGTTCCTGCGGACCAAGCAGAGCGACCTGGCCGGGTTCCTGAAGGTGGCCGACACCTTCAAGGCCAATTCGTCGAACAACACCCTGTTCGCGGACGCCAACGGCGCGACGGCCTATCTGCACCCGCAGTTCATTCCCAAGCGTGACGCGCGGTTCGACTATTCGAAGCCGGTGGACGGGTCGGACCCGGCGACGGCCTGGAACGGCCTGCATGCGCTGAGCGAGGCGCCGCGGGTGGTCAACCCCAAGGGCGGCTGGGTGTTCAACGTGAACGACGGACCCTGGTGGGCGGCAGCGGCGGATAGTCCCAAGGCGGCGGCGTTCCCGGCCTACATGGATGAGACGGGGCGCAACCCGCGCACCGACCACGCCCTCCGGGTGCTGACGGGGGCCAAGGACGTGACCCTGCAGAGCCTGGTGACGCGGGCCTACGATCCCTACCAGCCGGCGTTTGCGCGGCTGGTCCCGGGGGTGGTGAAGGCGTGGGACGCTCTGCCGGCGGCCGATCCGCTGAAGGCCGGCCTGGCCGAGCCGGTGGCGGCGCTGCGGGGCTGGGACTTCACCTGGTCCACGGCCTCGACGGAGACGTCGCTGGCGGTATTCTGGGGCGAGGCGCTGTGGGCCAAGGCGGCGCCGATGGCCCGGGCGGCCGGGCTCAGCGTCTGGGACTACATGGCCGAGCGGAGTTCCGACGCCGACCGGCTCGCGGCTCTGGACGAGGCGCGGCGGCGGCTGGTCGCCGACTTCGGCAGCTGGCGGACGCCCTGGGGTGAGATCAACCGGTTCCAGCGGCTGAACGGCGACATCGTGCAGACATTCCGCGACGACGGCCCCAGCATCCCCGTGGGCTTCACCTCGTCGCGCTGGGGCTCGCTGGCCTCGTTCGGGGCGCAGCGGTATCCGGGGACGAAGCGCTACTACGGCACCAGCGGCAACAGCTTCGTGGCGGCGGTCGAGTTTGGACCGAAGGTGCGGG
Organism: Caulobacteraceae bacterium; assembly: GCA_027483845.1. GTDB lineage: Bacteria > Pseudomonadota > Alphaproteobacteria > Caulobacterales > Caulobacteraceae > Phenylobacterium. Next base: position 1,421 of record JAIXTR010000144.1, read on the forward strand.
CGGTGGCGGTGAGCGCGGGCGGCGAGAGCGGCCATCCCGACAGCAAGCACTTCCTGGACCAGGCCGCCCGCTACGCCGCCGGCGACCTGCGGGAGGTCTACTTCTATCCGGAGCAGCTGACCGGCCACACCGAGCGCAGCTACCGGCCAGGCGAGTAGGCGGTGGTCAGTCGTCGGTGCGCAGGCGGTAGCCGACGCCGGGCTCGGTGAGCACGTTGCGCGGAGCCGAGGGTTCGGCCTCGACCTTCTGGCGCAGCTGGCCGACCAGGACGCGGACGAACTGGGCGTCCACCTGGGCGCCAGGGCCCCAGACGGCGCTGATCACCTGGCGGTGGGTGACGACGCGCCCGGCGTGGCGGGCCAGGGTGCGCAGCAGGTCGTACTCGCGCGGGCTCAGGCGGATGTCCTGGTCCTCGATGCGCACGCGACGGGCGGCGAAATCGATCTCGAGGTCTCCGGCGCGGAACACGGACTGGGACAGGAAGCGCCGCTCGCGGCCGCGGAGGCCGGCGCGGATGCGGGCCAGCAACTCGCCGACACCGACCGGCTTGTTGACGAAGTCGTCGGCGCCGAGATCGAGGGCGTCGATCTTCTCGCTTTCGAGGTCACGAGCGCTCAGGACGATGATGGGCGCGTCGGACCACTCGCGAATGCGAGCGATGACGGCCTTGCCGTCCATGTCGGGCAAGCCGAGGTCGAGGATCAGCACGTCGAAGGGGTCGGCGGCCATCTTGCCAATGGCGGCCTCGCCGGTCGCGGCCGTGTCCACCTCGTAGCCGGCGGCGCTGAGGGCGGGGATGAGGGCGCGCAGGATCTGCGGCTCGTCGTCCACGAGCAGGAGGCGGCCGGCGGTCACGAGGCGGCTCGCAGGCGGAAGGTGACGGCAAGGCCGCCCTCGGGCGCGGGTCGATTGGCGGCGCTGACGGCTCCACCCATGCCCTCCACGAGGCCTCGGGTGATGGAAAGGCCCAGGCCCGTGCCTGGCCGGCCCGCGCCGGGCGCGCCGCGGAAGAACTTGTCGAAGATCCGCGGCAGATCTTCGGGGGCGACACCGGGGCCGTTGTCGACCACCTCCACCAGGACCTGGCCATCTTCGGTCCAGGCCTTGACCGCGACCTGGGCGTGGGGCGGCGTGTGGCGCATGGCGTTTTCGACGACGTTGCCCAGGGCCTGTTCGAACAGCACCGCGTCGCCAAGGGCCTCGGACAGGTTCGCCGGGACGAGGAGGCGGGCCTCGCGCCCCAGGGCCTTCGCGCGGCGCGCGACGGTGCGGCTGACCACCTCGGCGGCGCTGAACGGTACGGGCTGGACCAGCAGCGCGCCGGCCTCCACGCGGGTCATGTTCAGCAGGTTGGCGACGAAGGCGTCGAGACGCTCGGCCTCCTCCTGGATGGTTGCGGCGAGGTCGCGGCGGACGTCGGGGGCGAAGTCCTCGCCGAACTGCTCGAGGCTGGAGGCGGAGGCCAGGATGGCGGCCAGCGGCGTGCGCAGATCGTGCGACACGGAGGAGAGCAGCGCGTTTCGAAGGTCGTCCGTGCGGGCGCGGGCCTCGACCTCGGCCTTGGCGGCGGCCAGGCGGGCGCGGGCGAGGGCGGCGGCGCCGGCGTCGGCCAGGATTTCCAGCAAGGTCTGCTCGTCCGGGCCGAGCGCATGGTCTCCGGCCCCGCGCCAGGCCACCACCCCGAGCGCCTGGCCCGCTGTTCGCAGGGTCCGCAAGGACCAGGCGCCGTGGGCCACCGTCCAGCTGGCGTCGCCGGGCTGCTGGTCGAGGCCAGCCATGGCGGCGAGCAATCCGGCGTCCGGCGCGGCGACGGCGACACCGTCCATGCTGTCGGTTGCGCCGCGGACGAAAGCCTCGCCCCCTGCGGCCGCGGCCAGGTGACCGGCCAGCTTCTCGCGGATGACGGATTCCTCGGAGAGGGCGGAGAAGTCCCGCGTGGCGCGGAACAGGGCGCCGGTGGTGCGCGCCCGCGCCTCGGCCCGGGCGGCCTGGTCTCGGACCCGGCCGGTGAGGTTCCCGGTCAGCATGGCGACAGCCAGGAACACGGCGAGGGTGATCGCGTCCTCGGACTCGAAGGAGAAGCTAAAGCGCGGTTCGACGAGGTAGAAATTGTAGACCAGGAACGCGAGCCCTGCGGCGAAATAGGCGGGCCCTGAGCCCAGCAGGTAGGCGGCCAGCAGGACGGCCGCCAGGAACACCATGGACAGCCGCGGACTCTCGGTCAGCCGGAACAGCAGCTCCGCCGCGCCTGTCGCAATGAGCACGAGGCCGGCCGCGGCGGCGTATCGGAACGGAGGACGTCTGCGGGTCATGTCCACGCGAAGGGCGGGTGAGGTGCGAAAGCAGATCGGCGGCGCCGTCCGGCCGATGGGGCGCCGGACCGCCGCCGCCGACAGGTCGGTCGCCCGAGGGCGGGACGGCGCCACAGTGACGACTGAGCTGACCAGGTCAATTATGATGCCCTTATGCCGCGGCGGGCGCGGATACTTATAACCTTCTTATGCTTGGGCCTGGGGGGCCGGGCGGCCGATGAGAGCGGAGAGATCCGGGCGCGGTTGCAGCGTGTTCCCCCCAGCGCCTCCCCGGGCGTTCGCGGCCGGCGACCGGATCTCACACCTCCCCTGAGACGATCCGGAGCCCGTGGCCTTGTCCCACCTGATTCCCGGCGCGCCCGCGCCGACGTTCTCCGCCGAGAACCACGTGAACGCCCACTTCGCGTCGTCCAGCCTGGGCGGCCTCTATGTGCTGCTGTGCTTTCCGCCAGACGACCTGGCCGAGCGGGCCGGCGCGCTGTCGTCGTTCGCCCGGGCGCCCGCGCTGTTGGACGACGCGCGCCTGGTGGCCTTCGTGGTCACGCGTGACCGGGCCGAATACGACGCGCGGCCGGCCGTGCCCGGCGTGCGCTGGTTCCTCGACCCGGACGGCGCCATCGCCGCGCTGTACGGCGCAGGCGGCGAGGGCCTTTGGGCCCTGCTGGACCCCACCCAGCGTATTCTGGTCGCCGCCGACATGACGCAGACCGAGCGGCTCTTCGCGACCCTGGCAAGTCTGCCGCTTCCCGAGGCGCATGCCGGGGTTCCGGTGTCCGCGCCGGTGCTGACGGTTCCTCGGGTGCTTGAGCCCGACCTCTGCCTGCGGCTGATCGAGCTCTACCGCCGTCAGGGCGGCGCGCCGTCCGGAACGATGCGGCAGGTGGACGGGCGGACGGTGGGTGTGCTGACCAGCTTCAAGAAGCGGCGGGACGCCCAGATCGAAGACCCCGCGCTGCGGACCGAGATTCGCCAGCGGCTACAGATCCGGCTGCTGCCGGAGATCGAGAAGGCGTTTCAGTTCCAGGCCACCCGGATCGAGCGCTACATCGTGGCCTGCTACGACGCGGCGGAGGGCGGATACTTCCGGCCGCACCGGGACAATACGACGACGGGGACGGCGCACCGGAAGTTCGCGGTCTCGATCAATCTCAACAGCGATTTCGATGGCGGAGACCTGCGCTTTCCCGAGTTCGGCCGCCGGACCCATCGGCCGCCGCCCGGGGGCGCGGTGGTCTTTTCCTGCTCGCTGCTGCACGAGGCGACGCCGGTGACGCGGGGGACGCGCTACGCGACCCTGCCGTTCCTCTACGACGAGGCGGGGGCGAGGGTGCGGGCCGCCAACCTTCACACCCTGAGTTCCGACGCGCCCGCGACCGAGGATCAGATGACGGAGCGGGTCGGGGCCTGAGTCATGCACAGGCTTCCACACAATGTCGCGCACTCTTCCGTTGACACGATTCCGACCCGCCCATATGAGAGCCGCCTTCCGCACGACCTCACGGTCCTGCGCGGGTGTAGCTCAGTTGGTTAGAGCGCCGGCCTGTCACGCCGGAGGTCGCGGGTTCGAGTCCCGTCACTCGCGCCACCGTGGGGGTGGGGTCTTCCAAAAATTTAGATCTTCGAACAGGTTGCCACGCAGTAGCGTGCGCGGTCTTTCCGCTGTTTCGTGAGACTTTGCGACGCATTCGCAAGTGATCGGAGTCGCGCGCTTTCAGGTCGCACAAGGGCCGTTTGAAACGCCCGAATGATCGGTCTAGAAGGGCGCCGCGACTCCCCTCCCGGAGACTCCATGGACGCCTATTTCAAAGAATACCTGCCGATCGTGATCTTCCTTGGGATCGCGGCGGTTTTGGGCATCGTCTTCATCTTCGCCGCCACCGTGCTGGCGCCTCGGGCGCCGGACCCGGAAAAGCTGTCGTCGTACGAGTGCGGCTTCAACGCCTTCGATGACGCGCGGATGAAGTTCGACGTGCGATTCTACCTGGTCTCGATCCTGTTCATCATCTTCGACCTGGAAGTGGCGTTCCTGTTCCCGTGGGCGGTGTCGCTCATGAAGCTGCCGCAGGACGTGGCGCTCTACGCCTTCTGGTCGATGATGACGTTCCTGGGCGTCCTGACGGTGGGCTTCATCTACGAGTGGAAGAAAGGCGCCCTGGAATGGGAGTAGTCGTTCCCCCCGCGCCGACCGGCGGCCAATCGCTGATCGTGCCCGCGGGCTCCGCCGGCCGCACGACGGTCGAGGGCTATGATCCCGCCAAGCACGACCCGTTCTTCGACGGCGTGTCGCAGCGGCTGGCCGACAAGGGCTTCGTCACCGCCAGCGTCGACGACCTGATCACCTGGGCGCGCACCGGTTCGCTGATGTGGATGACCTTCGGCCTGGCGTGCTGCGCGGTCGAGATGATGCAGGCCTCGATGCCGCGCTACGACCTGGAGCGCTACGGCTTCGCCCCGCGCGCCAGCCCGCGGCAGTCGGACGTCATGATCGTGGCCGGCACCCTGGTGAACAAGATGGCTCCGGCCCTGCGCAAGGTCTACGACCAGATGCCGGACCCGCGCTACGTGATCTCGATGGGCTCGTGCGCCAACGGCGGCGGCTACTACTACTTCAGCTATTCGACCGTGCGCGGCTGCGACCGGATCGTGCCGGTGGACATCTATGTCCCGGGTTGCCCGCCCACCGCCGAGGCGCTGGTCTATGGCGTGCTGCAGCTGCAGAAGAAGATCCGCCGGACGGGGACCATCATCCGATGAGCTGGCCGGTTGCCGACACCGACCTGGCGACCCTGGGCCAGGAGATCGTGGCGAACGCGCAGGGCGCGATCGGCAGCGCGCACGTCGCCTATGGCGAGTTGACGCTGACCGGGCCGGCGCACCGCATCGTCCAGGCCCTGACCTATCTGCGCGACGTGCAGGGCTTTCACCAGCTGATCGACCTGTGCGGGGTGGACTATCCCGAGCGCGAGAAGCGCTTCGACGTGGTCTATCACCTGCTGTCGATGACCCATAACCGCCGTATCCGGATCAAGGTGCAGACGGACGAGGACACCGCCGTGCCGTCGGTGGTCGAGGTGTTCCCCGCGGCCGACTGGTTCGAGCGCGAGGCGTTCGACATGTACGGCGTCTTCTTCGACGGGCATCCGGACCTGCGCCGGATCCTCACCGACTACGGCTTCCACGGCCATCCGCTGCGGAAGGACTTCCCGATGACCGGCTACGTCGAGGTTCGCTACGACGAGGAGCTGAAGCGGGTGGTCTATGAGCCCGTGAAGTCGGTCGAATGGCGCAACTGGGACTTCCTGTCGCCCTGGGAGGGCGCCGAGAAAGGCTTCGCCGCCCTGCTGCCGGGCGACGAGAAGAGCGGGGGCAAGCAATGACCGGCGACAACGCACCGGCCCAGGCCGCCGACTATTTCCACGACCCGAAGGTTCCCGAGACCCCGGTCCGCAAGTTCAACATCAACTTCGGCCCGCAGCACCCGGCGGCCCACGGCGTGCTGCGCCTGGTGCTGGAGCTGGACGGCGAAGTGGTGGAGCGGGTCGACCCGCACATCGGCCTGCTGCACCGCGGCACCGAGAAGCTGATGGAGGCGCGGCCCTACCAGCAGACGATCCCGTACATGGATCGCCTCGACTACGTGTCGCCGATGAACCAGGAGCACGCCTATGTGCTGGCCATCGAGAAGCTGCTGGGGATCGAGGCGCCGTATCGGGCGCAGCTGATCCGCACGCTGTACGACGAGATCGGCCGCATCCTGAACCACCTGCTGAACGTGACGACGCAGGCGATGGACGTGGGCGCGCTGACGCCGCCGCTGTGGGGCTTCGAGCCGCGCGAACAGCTGATGGTGTTCTATGAGCGGGCCTCGGGCGCGCGGCTGCACGCCAACTACTATCGCGTGGGCGGCGTCCGGCAGGACCTGCCGGAAGCGCTGATCCGCGACATCGCCGATTGGTGCGACGGGTTCCCGCGCATCTGCGACGACATCGAAGGCCTGATCACCAACAACCGCATTTTCAAGCAGCGCAACGTCGACATCGGCATCGTCACGAAGGAAGAGGCGATCCAGCGCTCGTTCTCAGGCGTGATGGTGCGGGGCTCGGGGATCGCCTGGGACCTGCGCCGCAGCCAGCCCTACGCCGCCTACAACGAGATGGAATTCGACATCCCGCTGGGCGTGAACGGCGACTGCTACGACCGCTATCTCTGCCGCATGCAGGAGATGCGCGAGTCCACGAAGATCATGAAACAGTGCTGCGAGCGGCTGCTGAAGTCGCCGGGCCCGGTGCTGATCGAGGACAACAAGATCGCCGCGCCGCGCCGGGGCGAGATGAAGAAGTCGATGGAAGCGCTGATCCATCACTTCAAGATCTTCACCGAAGGCTATCGGACCCCGCCGGGCGAGGTCTACGCCTGCGTCGAGGCGCCGAAGGGCGAGTTCGGCGTGTTCCTGGTCTCGGACGGCACCAACAAGCCCTACCGGGCCAAGATCCGGGCCCCGGGCTATCCGCACCTGCAGGCGATGGACTGGATGAACCGCGGCCACATGCTGGCCGACGTGTCCGCCATCCTGGGCTCGCTGGACATCGTGTTCGGGGAGATCGACCGGTGACGGCCAGTCCGACGCTCTCGGCCGCGGACATCGTCCAGGGCCAGTTCGACGCCTATAATGTCCAGGACCTGGACGCGCACTGCGCGTTCTTCGCCGACGACGTGGTGGTGGCCGATCTGAACGGCGCGGTGACGATCCAGGGGATCGCCGCCTATCGCGCCAAGTACGTGCAGGTGTTCGCCGATTTTCCGCAGAACAAGGCCGAGCTGCTGAACCGGATCGTGGTGGGAAACACCGTGATCGACCACGAGCACGTCAGTCGCTCGCCCGGCGGGGACACCTTCCAGGTCATCGCCATCTACACCCTCGCCGGCGGCAAGATCGCCCGCGTCGACTTCGTGAAGTGAGGCCCGCGTGAGCGTCCGTCGTCTCAGCCCGAACCAACCCGCAAGCTTCACCTTCGCGCCCGCGACCC
>JAIXTR010000592.1 GCA_027483845.1 Caulobacteraceae bacterium
CATCAGCGCCGGAAACAGGAAGCTGGCCACGACGTTCCCGACGCCCAGGATCAGCAGGTTGAACAGACCCTGCGCGCTCGAGCGCACGTCCTTTGGGAACGCGGCGTCCACGAAGATGTAAACTGTGGCGAAGAAGAAGGCGTAGCAGACGCCGTGCAGCAGTTGCACCGCCACGATGGTCGGAATGCTGTCGGCGGCGAAGGCAAAAACGGCGAAACGCGCCGCGTGGCCCAGGATGCCGATGATCATGGTCGCCTTCCAGCCCAGGCGGATCAGCACGCCGCCCAGCACGAACATCGTCACGATCTCGGCCAGTTGGCCCAGGCTCAGGACGACCATGCTGAGGTTGCCGGCGATGCCGACGCGGTCGGTCAGGAAGGCGTCGGCCATCACGAAATAGCCGTTGTGGATCACGCTATCGATGAAGGTCACCAGGAACAGCACCGCCACGAACGGCGCCCGGAGCAGCTTCAGCGCCTCGCGCCAGGCCAGGGGATCGGCGCCGGCGGCGTCCCGCTTCGGCGGCGTGTGCGGCAGGGTCAGGCTGTAGGCGGCCAGGATGAAGGAGACGATGGCCGCCACCAGGAAGATCCAGCGCACCTGGTCTGGCCCCGCGTGGGCGCCCAGCAGGAAGACGAAGGGCCAGCTGACCAGCATCCAGCCGACCGTGCCGCCCATACGCACCGCGCCGAACTCCTTGGCCGGGTCGCGCAGGTTGGCGAAGGCGATGGAGTTGGAAACCGACAGGGTCGGCACGTAGACGAAGCTGAAGGCCAGATAGCAGGCGAAGAACGGCCAGAAATCGGTCGTCAGGGCGCATCCCACCAGGGCCAGGCCCCCGATCAGATGGCTCGCGGCCATGAACCGCTCCGCCGCGAAATTCCGGTCAGCGAACTGGTTGGAGAAGAAGATTCCGGCCAGGGCGGCGAAACCCCAGGAGCTTCCGACCAGGGACTGCTGCCACGGCGCGAAGCCGAGCATCCCCATGTATGGGAACAGCTTTGGCGCCCACGCTCCCCAGACGGCGAGCTGAAGCACCATCATCACGAAGAGCCGCGCCTGCGCCGTCATGCCGTGGCCCCTCCCCGGGCGCATCTGCGGCGTGGCTCTTCAGACCGGCCACGTCCGCATGTAATCGATTTCATCGTTAGCAAAGCCGTTCCGCGCAGGCAACGGCCGCCGGGTGCGGTTGGCTTGGCCACGCCTTGAATTGCGAGGGTCTGGCCGCCAGTGTCGATCCATGGCCACGATTCAGGATGTCGCCCGCAGCGCCGGGGTCTCCACCGCGACAGTCTCGCGGGTGCTGAGCGCGCCTGAGCGGGTCGCGGACGCGACGCGACGCCGGGTGATGACGGCGGTGACGGCCCTGGGCTACGCGCCCAACCAGGCGGCGAAGATGCTGCGGACCCTGCGCACCGAAAAGATCCTGGTGACGGTGCCGGACATCTCCAACCCCTTCTTCTCGCAGGTCATCCGAGGCGTCGAGCAGGCGGCGCAGGCCGCCGGCTACTCCGTCCTTCTGGGCGACACCCGCCACGAGGCCGATCGCGAGGAGCGCTTCGGCGAGATGCTGCGGCGGAAAGAGGCGGATGGGCTCATCTTCCTCGGTCACCGCCTGCCAGACAGCCTCGCCGACATGGTCCGCGCCATGGGACCGCGGGCCCCGATCGTGAACGGCTGCGAGTTCAGCCCGGAGCTGGAGGTCTCAAGCGCGCACATCGACAACGAACGCGCCGCGGCAGAGGCGATGGAGCATCTGTACGCCCTAGGCCACCATCGCATCGGCGTCCTAACCGGCCCGTTGGCCAGCCCGATCTGCCGGGATCGCCTGGCGGGTGTCCATCGCGCTGCGCAAGCCCGCGGGCTCGCAGAGGGCCTGCAGGTCGAGACCGGCGACTTCTCGATCGAGTCGGGGTTGACCCAGGCCCTCGCCCTCCTGGATCAGACGCCGAACCTGTCGGCCTTCTTCTGTTTCAGCGACGAGATGGCGATGGGCGCGCTGGAGGCGGTGCGGGCCCACGGCTTGAGCTGCCCCGGGGATGTGTCGATCGTGGGCTTCGACGACATTCGCTATGCGCGGCATCTCGACCCGCCCCTGACGACGATCGGCCAGCCGATGGACGAGATCGGACATTCGACGGTGCGACTGCTGCTCGACATCCTCGGTGGGCGAACCGAAGCCCTGCAGCAGGTCACCCTCCCGCACACCCTGGTCTTGCGAGCCAGCACGGCCGCCCCGCGCATCGCAACTGGCCGCCGGCCCGCGGCCACGTGAGGTCCCTCGGCCTCCTCCTCCCCGCCCTGGTCCCATCCTGGCGGTTCTTCGACACGATCGGACCGTCGCCGCGGATCGAGTACGCCGTGCTATCGTCCCCCGACGCGACGCCGGAGGGCTGGCAGGAATTCAGGCCGCGGCCACAGCGGGTCTCACCCCTGGCGATGCTGATGCGCCTGTTCTGGAATCCGAGGTGGAACGAGACCCTTTTCCTGGTGAGCTGCGCCGAACGCCTCATGGATCACCCCACCCTGCACAGCGAGGATGAGATCTATCGGCGCATCGCCGCCGATCTCGGCCGCGATCCCGATGCGGCGTCACAGCCACCATGGCTCTGCTTCCGCCTGGTCTTTATGGCGCGGGATCGCGATGGCCTTATTCGCGAGGAAGGATTTCGCGCGGCGCCTCGACGACGTGAGGCCGCTACGTCGCGATGACCCTCGACGCCGCCGTTCGCCTGACCGAGATCCTGCTGTCGCTGGCGCTGATCCAGCAGAGCGCCGAACATCTACGGGACGGCGGCCGCATGCGTCCCCTCTTCCTGGCGCGTATTGGCCTCTGCGTTCTGATCATCCTGGGCGTCGGCGCGCCGTTGGCGCTGGCGGGACTGGCGGTCCTGTCGCTGCCGATCCTCTATCGGTTTCAGGGCCCCTATAACGGCGGAAGCGACCGTCTGGGCATCCTGGCGATCTGGTGCCTAGCCCTATCGGAGCTGATGCCCACCACCGCCGGCCGGGAAGTCATCTTCGGATACCTCGGCCTGCAGGTCGTGCTGTCGTACCTCATCGCCGGCGTCGTGAAGATCGTGAACCCGGACTGGCGCTCCGGCCGCGCCCTGCGCGACGTCTTCCAGTTTTCCGCCTATCCGGTGAGCGAGGACCTGCGGCGCTGGGCCGACCGGCCTCGGGCCATGCTGGCGATGTCATGGGCGGTGATGCTGTTCGAACTCGCCTTCCCGTTCGCCCTGCTGTCGCAGGAGACCCTGGTCGTCGCCCTCGTGGTCGCGGGAACGTTCCACCTTGCGAACGCCTGCCTCTTTGGACTGAACCGCTTCTTCTGGACCTGGATCGCGGCCTATCCGGCGATCGTTTGGCTCCAGGCGACGATCGAAAGGGTCATTTCCCCCTAAGGCGCGAGATGCCGTTCCGCCGCCGCGCCGGCGCGCCGTCAGCGGTTGTGAGAGGTGCTCTCCATGACGGCGGCCGTGTCAGGCTGGCGGGTGGCGGGCGTCCAGGTGCTCGTAGTAGAGCGCCACCATAAGGCAGCCCTCGCGCAGCATGGCGTCCCCGTCGATCTCGGGGTCCTGCAGCACCATCAGCGAATTGCCGGACAGCACGTCCGTCGAAAGCTGGATCGCCGCGCGAAGCTCCGACTCTGGCGCCCGCGGATAGCGGTGGCGCTGGATCGCGAACAACTGATCGACCACCTCGCGCCGCGCCCGGTTCGCCACGTCCTGCAGGGCCGGCAAAGCGCGCATCGAGCGCGCGATCCATGGACCGCCAGGGAAGGCGCGGATGATGTCGGTAACCTGCTTCTGGATCTCGAAATTGCGGGCGACCGCCTCCTTGAGGTTCGTGGTCTCCAAACCGCCGGCGGCGATCCACTCGGCGATCACAGCGTTAGAGGCGGCCGTCAGCCGTTCGGCAAGGGCCACCACCATGGCGTACTTGTTGGGAAGGTAGCGGTAGAACGCTGGCGGGCTGATCCCCGCCCGCTCAGCGACCATGTTGGTGGAGATGCGTTCCATCCCCACCTCCTCGAGCAGCTCGCCAGCCGCCAGGAGGATGCGGTCGTAGGTTTCGCGCGACCGCCGCTGCGCCGGTTGCGCCTTGGTCTCGACGTCAACCGCCGACACGCGCCGCCCCAAACCTGCCACCCTGATCTCCGGTGCGCACCGGGACACAAGCCCGGGCGACGGCGCCGGTCATATCGGCTCGGCCCTGGTATCGCCAGCCCGAGCGTCAACCGCTGCGAGGGCAAGGCGGATCTCGGCGTGGCGCGCCTGCGTTAGCGGATGGCGCAAGATCATCACAGCGCAGCCGATCCCGAGGCACAGCGGCGTCCAGACGTAGAGCAGCCGCAAGCCCATCAACGCCGCTTCGGGCTGGACCGCGGCGCCGGGGGCGAAGCCCAGCCCCTGCAGGATGAGGAAGGTCACCCCGGGAGCCAGAGCCGACCCCAGCTTGTTGGTCCCGGAGAACAGAGCGGAGAGCAGGCCTGTGCGATCGTGTCCGGTCTCCAGCCTTTCCTCGTCGCCGGCGTCAGCCATCATCGACCGGAGAAGGAAGGGTCCTGCGGACAGGGTGAGCCCGGCAAGGAACAGGACCGCGACGCCCAGACGCCAATCGGCGGCCGGCAGAACGTCGATCATGGCGAGCGACAGGGCATAGCCCACGAAGGCGACCGCAGCGGTCCGATGCTTGCCGATACGGCTGGTCAACGCGCTCCAGATCGGCGTCCCGCACAGCGACCCGATCATGTTGGCGAACAGCAGGAGGGTGACCGAAGCCGGCGCCACCTGCTTGACCGTGAGGAAGTAGAAGAAGAAGAGCGCGCCGTTCATGCCCACCGCCGTGCCGATCAGCAGGTCGGTGAGCAGCAGCCGCCGCACCGTCGGCCGCACCAGAAGCCTCAGATAGTCCCTGGCCCCCGCTCGGGGCCCCTCGGCCGTGGGCGGCGGCGGCGGCTCGCGCACCAGCATCAGGGCCACCAGGGTTCCCAACGGCAAGGTCGCCAGTATGAACCCGGCCATGGCGCGCACCGCGAACCCCGGGTCGTTGCGCGCCGGCGCCCAGAGGGCGGGTATGGCGAGCACCAGGATGACCCCCAGGAGATTGGCGCCCTGCCACCAGGCGAAGATCCGCGAGCGGGCGTTGTAGTCGGAACTGAGCGCCGCCCCCCAGGAGAGCTGGGCCAGGTAGCAGACCGAATAGCCGACGTAGGTCGCCAGCAAGGCTAGCACGAGATAGGGGAAGGTGGCTCCGGCGGGGGGCAGGAACAATGCCCCGGCCGACACGGTCAGCAGCGGAGCGCCGGCGGCCAGCCAGGGCCTGAATCGGCCCCACTTGCTGCGGGTGCGATCCATCAGCCCGCCCAGGATCGGATCCAGGCCGATATCCAGCAGGCGCACCAGCAGGAAGGCCAGCCCGACCGCACCCAGCGGTAGGCCCACCACCGTGGCGTAGTACGTCGGCAGGTAGATCACCAAGGGCAAGCCCAGGGCCGCGATCGCGATGCCCGGGGCTGCGAAGGCCGCCAGGCGGCCGGGGGTCAAGGATGGGGCCAAGATGCGCCCTCCGATGCGCCGGCGCGCCTGCCAATCAGGCGCCGACCCGGGATCGCCAGGATGTGCTGACATCTTGGCTTGACATTTCAAATACACGCTCGTTATTCGTATTGATAGTGACCGCTAGCATTTTATGGATCCCCTGAATTGGAGCTTCAGGGCCTGCCGCCGCGGCCAGATCCACCGCAACACCTATATTTAACCTGTTGTTTTTTCTCGTTTCTCGATGACCCTTAACGTCTCGCGGGTGAGAAACGCAGGGAGATACCCATCGCTCGCCCGCCGCTTCTGGTGACTGGCGACTGGGACACGAAACCAATACGTATGCTGTCATCTGCATATTAAATGATCGCCTGTTGAACAAGTCGTGCCTCTCAATTTCCTCGTCGATAATGTTCGACAGTTACATGGGGCTCTGATTGATGTTGAGGATGTGATTTTGGATATTGATAATCTCGACGCCGTCGCCTCCGCAGAGTTGATCCGCAGTGGCGCTGTCAGCGCCCGGGAGCTGGTGACGGCCGCCATCGAACGGATCGAGGCGCGAAACCCCGCGCTCAACGCCGTCATCCACAAGCTCTACGACAAGGCCCTGGCCGCCGCGGACGACCCGGCCTTGGCCGAAACCCCTCTGCGGGGCGTGCCAGCCCTCGTAAAGGACCTGGACGGTTCGACCGCCGGCGATCCCTGGTATGGCGGCTCCCTCTATCTGAAGAAGCTTCAGTGGCGCGAACCGGCGGACAGCCATGCCATCGCACAGATGCGCCGCGCCGGCCTAATCATCATCGGCAAGACCGCGACCCCGGAGCTGGGGATGCAGGTGAACACGGTCAGCGACGCCCACGGGGTGACGCGTAATCCCTGGAACCTGGACCATAGCGCCGGCGGCTCCAGCGGCGGATCCGGTGCGGCGGTCGCCGCCCGCATGGTCCCTGTGGCTCACGGGGGGGACGGCGGCGGCTCGATCCGTATCCCCGCCGCTTTCAACGGCCTCTTCGGCCTGAAGCCCAGCCGCGGACGGGTGTCCAACGCGCCGGCCGAGGCCGATCCCTGGGGCGGCCTGGTGGCCCGCCACGTGCTGACCCGGTCTGTCCGCGACAGCGCTCTGCTCCTGGACTGGCTCTCCCGGCCGGGTCCTGGCGATCCTTACGCCGCAACGAATGTCGGCCAGCCCTACCTGGATGGGATGTCCGGCGGCGTCACGGGCCTGCGCGTGGGTCTCCTGACAGCCAATCCCCTGGGCGGCCCGGTCCAGCGCGAATGCGCCCAAGCGGTCGTGGCCGCAGGAGCCGTGCTGCAGCAAGCCGGATGCGTGGTTGAAGAGGCTCACCCGGCCGCCTACGCGCAGATGGACCCGCAGTGGTTCGGCACGGTGATCACCGCCTGGGTCGCCTACGAGCTTGAGGACCTGATCCGGCGCACAGGCGTCGAGCCCGGGCCCGGGGACTTGATGGCCCCCGCCGCCGCGGCCCTGAAGGCCGGCCGCGTCATGCCTGCCACCGCCTATGTGGCCGCGACCGAGGCGATCCATGCTTGGTCACGGCGGATGAAGGCCTGGTGGGCCGACTACGACATCCTGCTGACCCCGACGTCCCCGGTGCTCCCCCCGTCCCTGGACGCCCTGGCGGCGCCGCCGACCGACGATCCCAACCGCAGCCTCAACGCCGTGGCCTTCACCGCGCCCTTCAACATGACCGGCCAGCCGGCCGCGTCCATCCCCATGGGGTGGAGCGACGGCGGCCTGCCGATCGGCGTGCAGGCGGTAGCCGACTTCGGGCGGGAAGACCTCCTGTTCCGGCTCGCCGCCGTCCTCGAGCAGGCCGCCCCCTGGGCCGACCGGCGGCCGCCTGCGTCCCTCGACTGATCCATCCTCCCCAAAACCCCTAGGAGCCGACCATGATGCTGCGCCCCGCCCGCAAACCTCCCCGGCGATCGTTCACCCTGGCGCTGCTTCTGGGCGGCGCTTCAGCCCTGGCGGTTTCGGCAGCTCATGCCCAGGAGGCCTCCGAGTTGGAGGAACTGGTGGTGACCGCCCAGAAGCGCTCGGAAAACCTTCAGGACGTACCGATCTCTATCACGGCGGTGACATCCGACAGCCTGGCGCGCAGCCAGATCACAACCCTGGGCGGCCTGCAGACCCTGACGCCGAACTTCCAGGTCAGCGACAACGTCTCGGTCCGCACCGTCTACATCCGCGGGGTCGGCGGCGGCGGACGGACGGTCGCCTTCGACACCCGCACCGGCATCTATCTGGACGGAGTCTACATCGGCCAGCCCATGGCCGCCGACGCGGTTCTCTCGAACCTCGAACGGGTGGAGGTCCTGCGCGGGCCGCAGGGCTATCTGTACGGCCAGAACACCGTGTCCGGCGCCGTGAACCTGATCACCCGCGCCCCAGCCGACGACGTCGAGGGACGCCTCACCGCCGCCTATGGTAACAAGGACCAGCAGCGCCTGGACGGCATGGTCAACATGCCGCTCGCCGACGGCAAGGTGCTGGTGCGCCTGGGGGCGGCCTACGAGCACCGCGACGGCTTCATTCGCAACGTCACTCTTGGCGGCCCGGTGGACGACATCAACAGCCGCTCGATGCGCCTGCAGGTGCGACTGAAGCCCACCGACGACTTCACCGCCGACTTGTCCTTCGACTATTCCCGCCAGCTTTCGCACAAGGTCAACGGCGAGGCCCTGAGCAACACCTTCAACAGCGGCCCGCCCGCCGCACCCGCCGACCAGCGCTTCGTCATCGACGACAACTATCCTGAGCGGGACTACAACCGGAACGTGGGTGGAGCGATCACCCTCGCCTACGATCTCGGACCCGTCACCCTGTCGTCGATCTCCGGCTACCGCGACTCGTCGCGGACCTGGAACGTCGACCTCGACCATTCGGCCCTGGATCTCGCCCACTTCAATTACGACGACAGCTACCAGACCCTGAGCCAGGAGGTGCGGCTGTCCTCCAACGACAAGGACGCCCGCCTGCGCTACATCGTGGGCGCCTTCTTCCTGCGGACCGACGGGGAGAACGACCGGCGGCTCACCTATGACTCCCTGGGCGTCTTGTTCGGTGTCCCGGGCGGTTCCATGATCCGCACCAATCCCAGCGTGAAGAACGCCACCTATGCAGCCTTCGCGGCCGTGGACTACCAGCTCACCCCGAC
>JAIXTR010000616.1 GCA_027483845.1 Caulobacteraceae bacterium
TCGAACCCCCGACCCCCTCGGTGTAAACGAGGTGCTCTAACCAGCTGAGCTAGCCGCCCTTGAGGCCGCTTCTAAAGCAAGACCGCGGGCGCCGCCTAGCCCGCGCGGCCTCTCGCGTCGCTGGTGTTTTCGTGGCTGAGCCACTTGGCGAAGAAGCGGCCGACGATCAGGAAGACCACGCCGGCGCCGGCGGCGATGCCGGCGTGCATCAGCCAGAACTGACTGGCCGGCATCTTCTCCAGCAAGGTCCCCAGGATGCCCACCACCTGGTTCCCCGCGAAGAGATGCAGGTAGTAGATCCCGATGATCGTACCGCCCATCGCCGCCGGCGCGGCGCGGGCGTAGAGCGCCAGCGACACCGGCAGCATGTTGGCGAAGGCGATGCTGTTCAGGATGTGGAACAGCACGCACCACCAGATCGACACCTGGGTCCCGGTCCGTTCGGCGATCAGGGCGCCCGCGGCCAGGGACAGGACGCCGGTCAGGGAGATGAAGGCGCCGATGGTCAGCTTTCCCAGCTCGTCCGGCTCCTTGAAGCGTTTGGCCCAGACGCGCCAGAACACCACCATGCCGGCCAGGAACGAGACCGAGGTGATGGCGTCGAGAGTGATAAGCCACGTCGTGGGCAGTTTCTCGCCGCCGAAGGTCAGGTTCACGCTGCGATCGGCCCAGACCAGGTAGGCGTTGAAGATCTGCTGGTTCGCAAGGACCGAGGCGGCGAGGACCGGCAGGAGCAGGATCAACAGGACGACGGTGCGCCCCTCACCCGGCTTCAACCGGGGCTTGGCCACCTTGTCGGCGCCGCGCAGGGGCGGATCCGGCGGCAGGTGCCGGCGGCCGATCATGTAGATCACCAGGGCGATGAGCATGCCGACGCCGGCGACGCCGAAGCCGTAATGCCAGCCGACTTTCTCCCCCAGGGTGCCAGCGATCAGCGGCGCGGCGATCACCCCGGCGTTGATGCCCAGATAGAAGATCTGGAAGGCGTCGGCGCGGCGCAGGTCACCCGCGCCATAGAGGCCGCCGACCTGGCCGGCGATGTTGCCCTTGAAACAGCCGGTCCCGAGGACAAGGCAGAGCAACGCCAGCAGGAACGAGACGTCGAACGCCATCAGGAAATGGCCCGCCGCCATCAGCAGCCCGCCCAGGATCACGGTGCGGGTCTTGCCCAGCAACTGGTCGGCGAGAATGCCGCCGAGGATCGGCGTCAGATAGACCAGGCTGGTGTAGAGGCCGAAGATCGCCGAGGCGATGGCCTGGGTCGAGGCGCCCGGGTGATAGACCGCCTGGATCACGCGCTCGAAGGCGGCGAACCCGGCGATCTGCTCGACATGCGGCGACAGCAGAAGCGTCTTGGTCATGTAGAGGACCAGAAGCGACTGCATGCCGTAGTAGGAGAACCGCTCCCAGGCCTCGGTGAAGGCCAGGTAGCCCAGGGCCTTTGGGTGCCCCAGGAAAGCCGTGTCGCCCTGCCGGACGGTCGTCGACGTCATCGGATTCTCCAAACCCGGCGGGACCTTAGACGTGGAAGCCCGGCTTAAGAAGCGCCGCCGCCAGGACCGAGACGCCAATCAGTGCGAAGACCACGGCCGCGGCGATTCGAACGTACTTCAGGGGCACGACCTTGGTCGCCGCCTCGCCCAGGAACACCGCCGGCACATTGGCCAGCATCATGCCAAGCGTGGTGCCCGCCGCGACGATGAGAATGTCGTGGAAGCGCGCCGCCAGCAGAGTCGTGGCGATTTGGGTCTTGTCGCCGATCTCGACCAGGAAGAAGGCGACTAGGGTGGTCAGGAACACACCGCCCGCTGTCCGGCTGCCGGCGTCTTCGTCATCCTTGTCGGGGATCAGGGCCCAGGCCGCCATGGCGACGAAGCCCACGCCCACCAGAATCTGGAACGCCGGACCGGTCAGATACTCGGCCACCACGAAGCCCAAAGTCGCCGCAAGCCCGTGGTTGGCCAGGGTCGCGACGAGGATGCCGAGGACGATCGGAACGGGTCGGCGGAACCGGGCCGCCAGCATGATGGCCAGCAGCTGGGTCTTGTCGCCGATCTCGGCGACGGCCACGAGGCCAGTGGAAATGAAGAAGGCTTCGAGCAAGGCGCACACACTTGGGACGCGGCAGAGGACACGACGACGCAGAACCTCCGCCGCGCCCGTAGGCTATGGAGGCCGCATCGCCGGTCTCGCCAATCCAGGCCCGAAGGCCTGCCGCACGCGCCATGGTCGGACAGCCACAAAGGCCTGGGACCAAGTCTGTTGACGCGGGCTCCGCTGTCGCGCGGACGGCTACTCCCCGAAGAGGTCGGCTTCCTAGCCCGCGCCGACGCCAGGACCAACCGAAAAGAGCGGCCGCGTCAGACAGCCGCCCCTTCGCCCCGGAGATCCGCCTCAGCTGTTGAGGGTGCTCTTGAGTGAGTCGCCGACGCGGAACCGGCAGGTCTGAGTCGCGGGTCGCTTGACCTTCTCCCCGGTCCGCGGATTGCGCGCCACGCCCGCCGCGCGCTTGACCGGCACGAAGCTTCCAAAGCCAACCAGCCGGACCTCGTTCCCTTGCTTCAGGGACGTGGAGACGGAGTCCATGAAGGCGTCGAGCGCCTCCTTGGCCTGCGACTTGTTCAGGCCCGCCTTGTCGGCGATCGCCGATACGAGTTCGGCTTTCGTCATGTGTGTTTTCTCCCAGCCCAATTCTGTTCTTTGGCGTGGAGGGTCTTGGGCCGCGCCCGCCTACGCCTTATTCGAATTCAGGCATGACAAAGCGTGGCCGTCAAACGGCAGCGGCGCGGGAAAGCTTCCCGCGCCGCGCGTTGTCACCAAA
>JAIXTR010000117.1 GCA_027483845.1 Caulobacteraceae bacterium
CCGACCAGCGCTCCGGCCTGCCAAAGAGCAGCGAGTCGCGTGCGGTGGAGTCGGTGCTGAACGCCCTCTTCCTCGTCACCCGCGACAACGAACGCGGAGGCCCCTTAAGCCCCGATACGCCGCAGGCCTTCGCCAACATGTGGCCGCTGCAAATGCAGACCGGGGACCTCAAGGGCGGGTTCGCCTGGCTGACCTTCCGGCTGGAGCCGTGGGAGTCCGAGACCGCGCCGTACTGGGGCGCCACCCTGGCGGCGATCGCCGTGGCCAAGGCGCCGGACGGCTATGCCGTGATCCCTGAGATCGCCGATAATGTCAGCGCGCTGCGGGGCTACCTGCGCACGGCCTACACGAAGGACTCTTCGCTCTTCACCCGCATGACCGTGCTCTGGGCCGACAGCCATCTGCATGGGGTGCTGGAGCCGGCGCAGCGGCAGGCGACCATCGACCAGCTGCTGGCCGCCCAGAGCGCCGACGGCGGCTGGAGCCTGAGCCGGCTGTCGTCCTGGCGCCGGCGGGACGGGACCGAGATCGCGGACGTCAGCGACGGCTTCGCCACCGCCATGATCACCCTTGTCCTGCAGGACGCCGGCCGGCCGGCCAATGACCGCCCTATCGCCGCAGCGCGCCGCTGGCTGATCACCCACCAAAGCGCCGAGACCGGTGGCCTGCCCGCAACCTCCATCAACAAGCTGCGCGAGCCGACGGCCGACGCCTATCTCTTCATGACCGACGCGGCGACCGGCTTCGCCACCCTGGCCCTCGCCGACAGTCTGACCCCGCCGCCGAAGCGCCGCGGCCGCTAAGCCGCGGCCTTCAAGGCGTCCAGCTGCGCGACGATCCGGGCCACCAGCGCGTCGGGCGAGATGCCCAGGCTGGCGGCGATCCGGCAGAATTCCAGCAGGTCCACCCGCCGCTGCCCCCGCTCGATCATGGCGACGTGCGAGCCGCTCTTGCCGAGGCGCGCGGCCAGGGCGCGCTGGCTGAGCCCCGCCTCGCGCCGGGCCTGAACTAGCACGTCGCGGACCACGCCGTACTCATCCGAGAACACGGGATTGGGACGCCGGGGCGTCCGGCTGAACGGGGTTGTCATCGTGTTGACACCGGTGTCACCGAAAGGCATGTTCCCCCCGAGCCTGAGTTCGCGCAACTTGCAGCGCGTGAGTCCAGGCTAGTATGACACCGGTGTCATTACAATGGACGCCGGATGGGGAAACAAGGCCGCGTTGACGGTCACATGAAGGCGCCGCCTTCGTGGAAGGGGAGGTAACGATGATGCGACCAGGCGATCTGCGCCTGCGCCGGCTGGTGTGCGGCGCGTCGATTTTGGCTCTTGGCGTGGGCCTGGCCGGCCAAGCCGCGGCGCAGCAGGCGGCAGCGCCGGCGGAAGTCGAAGAGATCGTCGTCACCGGCTTCCGGGCGGCCATCGAAAGCGCCATCGCGATGAAGCGCACGGAAGCCGGCGTCGTCGACGCCATCAAGGCCGAGGACATCGCCAAGTTCCCCGACAACAACCTCGCGGAATCCCTCCAGCGGATCCCGGGCGTGGCGATCACCCGCTCGGCCGGCGAAGGCCGCAACATCACGGTCCGCGGCCTGGGCCCCGGTTCCACCCGCGTTCGCATCAACGGGATGGAAGCCCTGACCACGACCGGCGGCTCCGACGCCGACGGCGGCGCCAACCGCGCCCGCACCTTCGACTTCAACGTGTTCGCCTCCGAACTCTTCCAGAGCCTGGCCGTCCGCAAGACCTCCTCCGCCAGTGTTGAAGAGGGCTCCCTCGGCGCGACGGTCGACCTGACCACGGCCCGCCCGCTCGACTTCGGCAAGGACCAGGTGTTCACCGTCTCGGCCCAGGGCGGCTACAACGACCTCTCCAAGAAGTGGGACCCGCGCGTCGCCGGTCTCGTCTCGAAGAAGTTCATGGACGGCACGGTGGGCGTGCTGCTGTCGGTGGCCTACTCCGAGCGCCGCGTGCGCGAGGAAGGCTTCAACACGGTCCGTTGGGACCAGGGCGGTTCGAACGGCGGCTGGTGCAGCCCTGTCGGCTACGACACCAACGCCGCCACCGCCGGTCAGCAGTTCAACCCGGTGACCAACGCGGCCGTGGGCACCGACGCCAACAACTGCTTCGCGGGCAACCCTCGCCTCCCCGGCACCGCCGAGAACATCGCCGCCTATCAGCGCGCGTCCGATCCGGGCAGCTGGTCGCCGCGCATCCCGCGCTTCGCGCGACTGGACTATGATCAGAAGCGCCTGGGCATCACCGGCTCGGTCCAGTGGAAACCCACGGATCGCAGCAAGCTGACGTTCGACTATCTCTACTCGGATTTCAAATCGCACCGCACGGAGAACTACCTCGAGGCGATTTCCTTCAGCCGCGGCGCGGGCTCGCCCGAGTTCGGCAAGCCGTACATGATCCCCCGGGTCTTCGAGACCGACAGCTTCGGCACCCTGAACTACGGCGTGTTCGACAACGTCGACGTCCGGATCGAGAGCCGCGAAGACAAGCTGCGGACGATCTTCAGCCAGTACAGCCTGTCGGGCAGCCACGAGTTCAGCGACACCTTCCGCGTCAGCGGCCTGCTGGGCACGTCCAAGTCGGGCTTCAAGAACCCCATCCAGACCACGATCACCTTCGATCGCGCGAACCAGGATGGCCTGATCTACGACGCCCGCAGCAACCCGCTGACCCCCAGCATCACCTGGGGTTTCGACGTCAGCGATCCCAACGCCTACACCTTCACCAACGCCAATGCGAACGGCACGGTCCGCCCCAGCGAAATCCGGCTGCGGCCGCAGTTCGTGCAGAACAGCTATGACGTGGCCGCCGGCGACGTCGAGTGGGACATCAACGACACCTTCAAGCTGCGCGCCGGCGCCGAGTGGAAGAAGTACGTCAACGACAGCCAGGAATATCGCCGGGCCACCGAGTTCGCGATCCCGGCCATGCCGGCGGGCTCGACCATGAGTTCGCTGTCGGAACTGCTGACCGG
>JAIXTR010000171.1 GCA_027483845.1 Caulobacteraceae bacterium
ACGTTCAGCAGCAGGGTGCGGTCCAGCCAGCTGGTCTTGGCGCCCAGCTCGTAGCTGTCCACGAACTCGCCGTTGAAGTGCGTGTCTGCGTCGGCCGTGAAGTTCGGGCCGGTCGCGGTGACGAGGATCGCCTGTTCGCGGTCAAGGTTGAACCCGCCCGCCTTATAGCCGCGCGAGTAGGACGCATAGGTCATGACGTCCGGGTTCCAGCGGTAGGCCAGCTTGGCGGTGCCGGAGAACTCGTCCTCGTTGGACTTCTGGGTGTACTTGCCCAGGGCGTCGAAGTCGTTGTTCTGCGAGTTGAGGCAGAGGCCGCCGACGATCGTCGTGGCCGTCGCCTGGCCCAGCAGCCCGGCCAGCGAACCGAACGCCGCCTCGCCCTGGTCGCAGGACGAGCCCGTGGTCGTGTACTGGCTGGTGAGCGACTTCTCATCACGGGTGAAGCGCAGGCCCACCGTCAGTTCCAGCTGGTCGGTGACCTGGAAGCTGTTGTTCGTGAAGAGGGCTAAGGTCTCGGCCTTTTGCTTGTAGCGATCGTCCGAGCCGTTGTTGGCCTGGAAGATGGTCGCCGGCGTCAGGCCGATCAGCGCTGGAACGCCGCCCAGCACGCGGCCGGCGAAGTAGGCGTAGTAGTCCGTGCCATAGCTGAGGACCGAACGGTTCTTCAGCTCTTCGTTGGCGTAGAAGCCGCCGACCAGCCAGTTGAGCTTGCCGTCCATGGCTTCGCCGGCCAGGCGCAGTTCCTGGCTGAACTGGCCGAACTCGGTGAAGTTACGGCCGTCGTCGGGGCGGTAGACGAGGTCAGCGGCGGTGAAATCGCTGTCCTGGCCGATCTTCGCGCGCCAGTTGCGAACCGCAGTGATCGAGGTCAGCTTCAGGCCGTCGCCCAGGTTCCAGTTGGCTTCGAGCGATACGCCCTTGTCCTCGATGTTCTGACCCGTCGAGCGGTTGGCGTAGCCCTGGCGGTCGAACGGGGTCGAGGTGGCGTCCAGGGACCCCGGACGCACGGCGTTGATGAAGTTGGCGCGGCTGTTCACAGCCTGGCCGACCGACAGCTGGGTGCCGACGCAGCACATCTCGTTGCGCTTGGTGAAGTCGGCGATCACCCGGAAGTTCACCACGTCCGACGGGGCGAACTCGACCTGGCCGCGGAAGGTGTAGAAGTCCTGGTCGTTGTCGCGACGATCGGTGCGGGGGCCGGGGCCGGTGATGATGTTCTGGTAGCCGTCGCGCTGGCGGGCCCCGGCGAACAGGCGGGCGGAGACGGTGTCGCTCAGCGGGCCGCTGACCGAGCCGGTCAGGCCCCACTGGTCGTAGTTGCCGTAGGTGGCTTCGCCTTCAGCCTGGAAGTCCTTGGTCGGACCAGCGGTGATGATGTTGATCACGCCCGCCGAGGTGTTCTTGCCGAACAGGGTGCCTTGCGGACCCTTCAGCACTTCGATGCGGCTCATCTGACCCAGATCGCCGAAGGACACGCCGTTACGGGGGCGGTACACGCCGTCGATCACCACGCCGACCGAGCTTTCCAGCCCCGGGTTGTCGCCGACGGTGCCCACGCCGCGCACGCGCGCGGTGACGAAGGTCTCGTTGGAAGTGGAGGTGACGGTCAGGCCGGGGGTCAGCACGGTCAGGTCACGGATGTCCTTAACGCCGGCGTCCTGGAGGAGCTGGCCGCTGATCGTGGTCACCACGATCGGCACATCCTGGAGGCTCTGCTCGCGCTTCTGGGCGGTGACGACGATTTCCTCGATCTCGCGACCCGTGTCGGCGGCCTCCTGGGCCTGGACCGAGGACGCAAACGCGCCCGCCAGCACCACGGCCAGGGCCGAGGTCCGGAACAGCATTTCAGATTTCATTCGGTTCGTTCTCCCCGATGCGGCCCTGCTTATGAGGGGAGGTGCAGGAACTTCGCTCGGAGGCGCGCGGGTAGTGGACGCGATCCCTTGTGCGCAAAGGGATTGCGCTCCGCAGGACTGCGATGACGCGATCCTGTGGCGGGATTGTCACGAAACTGTCCCACAGCAGTCGGTTTTGTGACCTCGCCTCGTAGCGCAGGTCGCCGAACACATTTCCTGACGTAACGGAAACCGGGGTGCAGGCAGGGACGCAGCCTTTGCCATTCGAGTGCGTTCAGACATCGCCCGGCACGGAAGTTGCGGGAGAGAGCGTCATGAACACCATCCGTCTCGCCCTGGTCCTGACCCTGCTGAGCGCCGGCGCCGCCGCCGCCCAGGAGTCGCCCTGTCGTGGCGAGGCCCCGGCAGCGGGCGTTGAGGTTCGTGGGCCGGTCCTGCACGTCCTGGATGGCCACACGCTCTGCGTGGCGACCGGCGCGGACCCCGCAGCCTGGCGCCCGATCGTCCTGGCGGATGCGCCTGTCGATGCCTCGTGGGGCGGTCTGATGGGCGTCGCATTCGGCAAGAACGTCGTCTGCACCGGCGCCGTCTGCCGCATCGATGGCGTCTCGGTCGGGGCGCGGTTGCAGGAGCCCGCCGCCGCAAAGGCCGGCGTGGCGTGGCGCCGACCCGCCGTCGACGGCGCGCGGCGCCCGGCCGTCAGACTCCAGCTCGCCGCGACGTCGTAAGCCGTCTTCGCCGCGGGTAGACGCGCGGCCGAGAGGCCTTGCAGTTTTCGGGCGGCGGCCGACAATCGGTCGGAATTCCATCAACAATTCGGACTGAATCTCCCGATGGTCGGCGATCGCGACC
>JAIXTR010000666.1 GCA_027483845.1 Caulobacteraceae bacterium
ATACGAGAAGGCCGCATAGCCGCGCAGGACGCTCAACGCGCGTTCGACCGTCTCCCACATGGCGTTGGTCAACCCCAGGTTGGCGGTCTGGTACGTCGAGGTCAGGGCCCCGACGAAGGCGCCGGTCTCGGCGGGCGACAGGGGATCGACGCGATTATAGGTGATGACGCCCGACCACTGCGCCCCGGTGTCAATGGCGTCGAGGACCGGGTTGCCGGTCGAGGGGGCCGAAACTTGTAACGCAGACATGACGCGGCCCTTCGCCTGACAGGCGGTTGCGGTTCGAACGACGGAATTCCACGCCGACGCTCGCGGCCAGTCCCCCGATCAACGCTGCCGCGAAGACGCGCCGCGTGCAAGTCCGGCGATCAGGCGGCGCGCCGCCCCTTGCCCCGGCCGGTCCGATCCGCCATATGCCGCGGCGGAGATCGGCGGCGGACGGGCGCCCCGCCAACCTGGTCAGGTCCGGAAGGAAGCAGCCACAACGGGTCACGTCCCGGGTCGTCGTTCGGTCTCCACCTAATCCCCTTGAAAAACCGGCTTTCCGCTTCCCCGGGGTAGGGCCGTCCCGTTAGATGGCGCCATGGGCGACGACGACCTGCCGCACGACGATTCCCCGCCCTGGCGGGACACGGACACCGAGGACATGTTCGGTGCGCCGGCGGCTGCGCCCGCCCCGCCGCCCGCCGACGATTCCGGGGCGGCCTATACCGTCATCGCGCGGAAGTACCGGCCGCGGTCGTTCGAAGATCTCTATGGCCAGGAGGCCATGGTGCGGACGCTGCGCAATGCGTTCGCGACGGGGCGCATCGCCCACGCCTTCATGCTCACCGGGGTTCGCGGGGTCGGCAAGACCACGACGGCGCGCCTGCTCGCCCGGGCGCTGAACTACGAGACCGAGACGGTTCACGCCCCGTCCCTGGATCTGGCGGTCGAGGGCGTCCACTGCCGCTCGATCATCGAGGGCCGGCACATGGACGTGCTGGAGCTGGACGCCGCCTCGCGCACCGGCGTGGGCGACATCCGCGAGCTGCTGGAAGGCGTGCGCTATGCGCCGGTGGAGGCCCGCTACAAGGTCTACATCATCGACGAGGTGCACATGCTGTCGACGGGGGCGTTCAACGCCCTCCTGAAGACGCTTGAGGAGCCACCGCCCCACGCCAAGTTCATCTTCGCGACGACCGAGATCCGCAAGGTGCCCGTGACCATCCTGTCGCGCACCCAGCGGTTCGACCTGCGGCGGGTCGAGCCGGAGGTGCTGGTCAAGAACCTGGAGATGATCTGCGAGAACGAGGGCGCGCGGGTCGAGGCCGAGGGGCTGATGCTGATCGCCCGCGCCGCCGAGGGGTCGGTGCGCGACGGCCAGTCGATGCTGGACCAGGCCATCGTCCAGGCCGAGCCCGGGCAGACGGTCAGCGCCGCCTCCATCCGCGACATGCTGGGCCTGGCCGACCGGGCCCAGACCATCACCCTGTTCGAACAGATCATGCGCGGCGAGGCCGGCCAGGCCATCGAAACCTTCCGCCAGCTCTATGGCTACGGCGCAGGCCCCGACCAGGTGATCATGGACCTGCTGGACCATACCCATGGCGCCTCGGTGGCCAAGGCGATCGGTCCGCAGGCCCTGGTGATGCCGAAGGAGCAGGCCCAGCGGCTGGCGGCGGTGGGCGCGGCGGTCTCGGCCGGCGTGCTGTCGCGGATCTGGCAGCTGACGCTCAAGGCCTACGAGGAGGTCCGGCGCGCGCCCGACGCCGCGGCGGCCGTGGACATGGCCCTGGTGCGGCTGGCCTACGCCGCCGACCTGCCGGGGCCGGAGGAAGCGCTGAAACGGCTGCAGTCGGGCGAGAACCCGGCCGGCGGCTCCTGTCCGTCGGGCGGCCCCTCGGGCGGCGGGGGCGGGGGCGCGCCGCGGGCGGGACTGGCGACCAACGCCGTCGCCAGGGCGCAGACCGCGCCGGGACTGCCGGCCACGGAGCCGGTGGCCAGCCTGCAGACCTTCGAGGACATGCTGGCGCTGATCGACCGGCGGCGGGATATCCGCCTGAAGCTGGACGTGGAGCGGTTCATCCGCCCGATCAGCTTCCGCCCCGGGGCGATCACCTACGAACCCGGCCCCGGCGCCCCGAGCGACCTGGCGCAGCGGCTGGTGATGCGGCTCAAGGAATGGACCGGCGAACGCTGGCTGATCGCCGCCGAGGGCGGGGGCGGGGCCGAGAGCCTGTGGGAAAAACAGAAGCGCGAGGAACGGGAGGTCCGGGCTGAAATCGAACAGCATCCGTTCGTGCAGGGCGTGATGCAGGCCTTCCCCGGGACCGAGATCGTCGGCATACGCCACCTCACGCAACCCGAGCCGGCGGAAGCGCCGCCTCCCGAAGACGACGCTGACGAGGATTAAGCCATGAAAGACCTCGGTTCGATCATGAAGCAGGCCCAGGCCATGCAGCAACGCATGGGTGAGGCGCAGGAGCGGATCGCCGCCCTGGAGGTGGAAGGGACGTCCGGCGGGGGCATGGTCAAGCTGGTGCTCAAGGGCACGGGCGAGCTGGCGCGGGTCGACCTCGATCCCAGCCTGATGGCGCCCGGCGAAGGCGAGGTCGTCTCGGACCTGGTCGTGGCCGCTCACGCCGACGCCAAGCGCAAGCTGGACGAGAAGCAGGCCGAGATCATGCGCGATGCGGCCGGTCCGCTGGCCGGTCTCAACATCCCGGGCATGCCGAAGTTCTGATGGGCAGCGCCGACCCGCGGACGGTGTTGACCTAGGTGGCCGCCTCCGCCGGACCCGAGATCGAGCGCCTGATCGGCCTGTTGTCGAAGCTGCCGGGGCTTGGGCCGCGGTCGGCCCGACGCGCGGCGCTGGCGCTGCTGAAGCGGCGGGAGCAACTGCTGCTGCCGCTGTCCGACGCGCTGTCGGAGGCCGCGGCGCGGGTAAAGACCTGCCAGGTCTGCGGCTCGCTGGACACCCAGGACCCCTGCGCCATCTGCGCGGACCACAGCCGCGACCCGGCGCTGGTCTGCGTGGTGGAAGAGGTCGGCGCGCTGTGGGCCATGGAACGGGCCAGCGCCTTCCGCGGTCGCTATCACGTGCTGGGGGGGCTGCTGTCGGCCTTGGACGGCGTCGGCCCCGACGCCCTGCGCATCGGCCCGCTGGTGGCCCGCGCGGCGGCCGAGGGCGTTCGGGAGGTGATCCTGGCGCTGCCCGCGACGGTCGACGGCCAGACCACCGCCCACTATCTGGCCGAGCGCCTGTCGGGTGCGAACGTCAGCGTGACCATGCTGGCCCGCGGCGTGCCCGTGGGCGGCGAACTGGACTGGCTGGACGACGGCACCATCGCCCAGGCGATGCGCGCGCGCCGACCGGCCTGACCGGCACCGAGGCCGTTATCGAGCGAGGACGACCTTGCGGCGGCGCTGCAGTGCGCCGATCGCGCCGAACCCGAGCAGCATCATTGCCCAGACCGCCGGCTCTGGAATCGCGCCAATATCGCCGCCCCCGCCGTTACGGACGGAGTCATACTCGAACGCGCGTACGGAAAGCGTGGCGCCGATGTACGCCGGGAGCAAGGCCGTCGAGCCGGAGCTGTTGGTTTTGAAGTCACCTAAGCTGTTGTAGCTCAATAGGAACAGCTGTGGCCCGCTACCCACGTCGACATCGGACTCTAAGAGCAGCCTGTAGGCGCCGCCGTCATACCCAAGGCCTGCGACGGACAGCGTCGAGGCGATGTCGGTCTGGAGGAATAGGCTCGAACTGACGTTGTTGACCTTCAGATCGGCGAAGCTGTTGTAGCTGAAAAGGCGCAGTTCGGCGCCGCCGGCTGCGTCAGTATCTGACTCGAGCAGCAGGTGATAAGCGTCGTCACCGTAGGTGAAACCCCGGACCGAAAAGCCCTCCGCGATGTCCATGGGGAGGAAGGTGGTTCCGGCGTTGGTGTCAGATTTCAGGTCGGCGTAGCTTGCGTAGTCAACCATGAGTAGCTCTAAACCGCCGGCGGCATCGGCGTTGGACTCGAGCAGCAGATGGTAGGCCCCGTTCTGGCTGGCCATATCGGCGATCGAAAAAGACGGCGAGATACCCGTCGGAAGAAACGTCGCGTTGCTGAAGTTGTTGGCCAGAAGGTCGGCCTGCGTGGCGAAATCGACGCTTAGGACCTCGGCGCCGCTCGGCGCATCGGCGCGGGATTCCAACAGAAAATGCGAGGCCGCTTGGCTGGAATGCGGGGCAAGAAGCGCACAGGTGGCTGCGACGATGGCAAGGCTTTTCACTGGAAGTCCCCCTCGGAGGCGACGGCCCGAAGACACGCGCGCCTGATCGCTTAGCTCAAGAGGAGACTGAAGGCGACGCAACGCGATTCTCCTCTGGCGTGTGGGACACGTGGTCCTGGTCACGACTCAGTATTTTGCGTTAGGAACGCAGCATGAACATCATGATGCTCTTCGCGATCTGTTGCGCGCTTGCGGCGGCGCTCGCCATTGTCTGGGCGCTGCGGGAGCGGGTGCGGTCTGCGACCGCCGAGGCGAAGCTGAGCGCGCTGCAGGAAAGCAGCGAGGCGGTTCGCGCTCAGGTCACCCAGTCGGCGGCCAGCGTCGCTGAGGAAATCCTGCGCAAGAACGAGGAGGCGGTCCGCAATCGTGAGCAGTTGGCCCAGGCGCGCCTGGAAGCCCAGCTGAAGCCCGTCGCCGAGAGCCTGCAGAAATTCCAGGAACAGGTGACCGCCGTCGAGAAGCAGCGGGCCGAGGAGCAGGGCGGGCTGAAGGAACAGATCGCCCAGATGCTGGCCGCCTCGGTCGCCACCCAGGACGAGGCCCGCAAGCTGTCGGCGGCGCTGCGGCGCGGCGCGGGCGTGCAGGGGCGGTGGGGGGAACAGACGTTGCGCAACGTCCTCGAAGCCGCCGGCCTGTCGGGCCGCTTCGACTTCGATGAACAGACCTCGACGGACACCGAGGAGGGACGGCGTCGGCCCGACGTCACCATCCGGCTGCCGGGCGGCGGCCTGTTCGTGATCGACGCCAAGTGCTCGCTGAACGCCTTCCTGGAGCTGCAGGACGCCACCGACGAGTTCGGCCGCGACGCCGCGGGCCTGCGGCACGTGCAGAGCGTGCGGGGTCACATCCAGGGTCTCTCGGCCAAGGCCTACTGGGACCAGTTCGAGAATTCGCCGGACTTCGTGGCGATGTTCGTGCCGCTGGATTCCGCCCTGGCCGCGGCCCTCGACCGCGCGCCGGAGCTGATGAACGACGCGATGGATCGGCGGGTGGTGATCGTCACCCCGACCACCCTGTTCGCCCTTTGCAAGGCCGTGGTCTATGGCTGGCGGGTCGAGGAGCAGGCGGCCAACGCCCAGAAGATCGCCGACCTGGGCAAGGAGCTCTACAAGCGGATCTCCGTCATGGGCGCGCACGCCGGATCGGTGGGCAAGGCCCTGGAAGCCGCCGTCAGCCGCTACAACCAGTTCGTGGGCTCGCTGGAGACCCAGGTCCTGACCCAGGCCCGCCGGTTCGAGGACCTGAAGGTCGACCACCAGGGCAAGCAGGTGGTCGAACTGCAGCCGGTCGAGGTGGCCGTGCGGCCGCTGGCCAAGCTGACCACCGACGAGACGCCGCCGGTGCGACTGGCCTCGTCGGGCGAGCTCTGAGGTCGCGCACGGCGTCTCCTACCTTGACGCTCAACTACTGGACGCTTACCTGCGCGCCATGGCCATCCGAGAGATCCTCACCGTCCCGCACCCGGTTCTGAAACAGGTGTCCGTCAACGTGGACGCCGTCGACGACGACCTGCGCGCGCTGATGGACGACATGCTGGAGACCATGTACGCGGCGCCCGGCATCGGCCTGGCGGCGGTGCAGATCGGCGTGCCGAAGCGGGTGATCGTCATGGACCTGGCCCGTGAAGGCGAGGCGCCGCAGCCGCGCTACTATGTGAACCCGGAAATCCTCTGGGCGTCGGGCGAGACCGCGCCGTACGAGGAAGGCTGCCTGTCGGTGCCCGAGATCTTCGACGAGGTGGATCGGCCGACGCAGGTGAAGCTGCGCTATCTCAACTACCAGGGCGAGCAGGTCGAGGAAGACGCCGAGGGCCTGTTCGCGGTGTGCATCCAGCACGAGATGGACCACCTGAACGGCGTGCTCTTCATCGATCACTTGTCGCGGCTCAAGCGTGAGCAGGCGGTGAAGAAGGTCAAGAAGCTGGTCAGAGCCGCCTGACGCAGACCCTCCGTAAGGCTATACCCGGCCCATGAGGCGGGGGATGGACCTCAGCTCACCAGAGGTTCAGATCGTGCGACCGCCCTCCTACCGATCGAGCTACTTCTGGGGCGTTCGCGACCACGAGGCCTTCCACAAGGGCCTGGATCAGCTGGTTGCGGCGTCCAAGATCGACACCGGCTGGTATGCCTCCGACAACCTGATCGCCTTTGGCCGAAACCTGGGCTTCATCGACGACGTCCGCTTCATCGAGGCCTACAAGGCGCACGCCAAGGATCACTTTGAGCGCGGGATTCTGTGGCGCACGGCAAACGTCGTCTGGGCCGCCCGCCAGGCCTCGCGTCTCGACGGCGGCTTCATCGAATGCGGTTGCTACAAGGGAACGACCGCCAAGATCATGCTGGAGGCGGCCGACGTGGGGGACCGCGAGGTCTTTCTCTACGATCTCTTCGAGCACGACGCCGCGATGGACCACCACGCCATGCCCGAGCATGGCCCCGACCTGTTCGCCACGGTCGCCGCGCGGTTCGCCGACCAACCCAACGTCAGGGTGATCAAGGGCTGGATCCCGCAGAGCTTCGAGCAGGGCCTGCCCGACCGCATCGCCTTCGCCCACATCGACATGAACAATGTGCGGGGGGAGATCGAGGCGCTCGAGGCCATCGAATCTCGCCTGGCGCCCGGCGCGGTCATCGTCCTCGACGACTTCGGGGCCACGCCCTACCGCCAGCAGCACGTCGTCGAGACCCGGTGGTTCCAGGAGCGTGGCCGGTTCGTCCTTGAACTGCCGACCAGCCAGGGGCTGGTGATCTGGTAGCGGCCGGCCCTAGTGGCCGGCGTCGTGCTCGGCGTCCTTGCCCTCGGCTTTGGCGATGCCTTCGCGAGCGCCGCTGACGGCGCCCTTGCCCGTTTCCTTGAGCACCGTCCCCGTGTCCTTGGCCGCTTCCTTCAGGCTGTCGCCGGCCCGTTCGACGGCAGGGCTGTTGGCGACGTCCTGCGCGGCGTCGGCGACCTTGCCGCCGACCTCCTTGGCCGAGGCTGACACGTCCGCCGCGGCGGCGTCGACGTTGTCCTCTGTGCGGGCCTGTTCGGCCTTGGTGCAGGCGCTCAACGTCATCGCGGCCGCGCTCGCGGCGATGGCCAGGATCAGCTTGTTCATGGGCGGAAGCTCCGATGCTCGTTCACCCCTGAACGGCCACGCTTGCAGGCAAGTTCCCTTCTGAGGCGCCGGACGCTAAGACCCGCCCATGCGCCTCGCCTTTCTCGGCACCCCCGACTTCGCCGTCGCCGCCCTCGCCGCCATCGTCGCGGCCGGGCATGAGGTCGCCTGCGTTTACTCCCAACCCCCGGCGCCACGCGGGCGGGGACACGATCTGAAGCCCTCGCCGGTCCAGGCCTTCGCCGAGGCCCATGGGCTGATGGTGCGCACGCCGGTGTCGATGCGCGATCCGGCCGAGATCGCCGCCTTCGCCGCGCTGGAGTTGGACGCCGCGGTCGTCGTGGCCTTTGGGCAGATCCTCCCGGCTGCGGTGCTGGAGGCGCCACGGCTGGGGTCGTACAACGTCCATGGGTCGCTCCTGCCGCGCTGGCGGGGCGCGGCCCCGATCCAGCGCGCGATCATGGCCGGCGATGCGGTCACCGGGGTGCAGGTCATGCGGATGACCGAGGGCCTGGACGAGGGGCCGGTTCTGTCCACCACCCGTATGCCGATCGCCGGCGACGAGACGGCGGCCACATTGCACGACCGCTTGGCGGTCGCCGGGGCGGCGCTGATCGTGGAGACCCTGAGCCAGATCGCGGCCGGGACCGCCGTGGCCGTGCCGCAGGCCGACGACGGCGTCACCTACGCCAAGAAGATCAGCGCGAAGTTCGCCCGCCTGGATTGGACGAAGCCGGGACCTGTGCTGGACGGCAAGATCCGGGGCATGTCGCCGTTCCCCGGCGCCTGGTTCGAGCTGCCGACCGAGAAAGGCCCGGTGCGGGTGAAGGTGCTGCTGTCGCGCGTCGAACAGGCGTCCGGCGCGCCGGGTGTCACGCTGGACGACCGACTGCTGGTGGCGACAGGCGAGGGCGCGGTGCGGCTGCTTAGGGTGCAGCGCGAGGGCAAGGGGCCGCAGGATGCCGAGGTCTTCCTGCGCGGCAATCCCGTGCCCGCCGGGACGACGTTGGGCTGATGCCCCGCTACCGCCTCCTCGTCGAGTACGACGGCCGACCCTATCGCGGGTTCCAGGCGCAGGCTGTGCTGCCCTCCGTGCAAGGCGCGCTCGAGCGGGCGGTGAAGGCGTTCAGCGGCGAGGAGATCCGGGTCGGCGCGGCGGGGCGGACGGATACGGGCGTGCATGCCACCGGCCAGGTGGTGCACGTCGATCTGGCCCGGGAGTGGCCAGCCGAGACCGTGCGCAACGCGATGAACGCGCACCTGCGGCCCGAGCCGATCTCGATCCTGTCGGCGGAGATCGCGGTGGGGGACTGGCACAGCCGGTTCTCGGCCATCGGGCGCCGCTACCGCTATCGGATCCTCAATCGCGAGGGCCCTCCGGCGCTGGATCAGGGCCGGGTGTGGCATGTGAAGAAGCCGCTGGACGCCGCCGCCATGCATGACGCCGCGCAGGTCCTGGTCGGGCTGCACGACTTCACTACCTTCCGCGACATGGCCTGCCAGGCGAAGTCGCCGGTGAAGAACCTGGATGTGGCGACCGTGACCCGCGAGGGGCAAGAGGTGATCCTGGAATTCGCCGCCCGCTCGTTCCTGCACCGCCAGGTCCGTTCGATGACCGGTACGATCGCCGAGGTGGGCGTGGGCCGCTGGACCAAGGCCGATGTGCTGGCCGCGCTGGAGGCCCGCAGCCGCCAGGCCTGTGGCCCGGTGGCCCCGGCCGAGGGGCTTTATCTGACCGGCGTCACCTACCCCTGAGCCGGACCAAATCCTAGATATCACGCCGTCGAGGAGGAATTCGCACATGTCACAGGGCCCCTGGAGCCACCACACCCGCAACGCCAATGTCGCCGACGACATCGACTTCGAGGTCAAGGGCCAGGAACTGCAGTTCCTGGAGATCGAGCTGGACCCGGGCGAGAGCGCCGTGGCGGAGGCGGGCGCCCTGGTCTGGAAGGACGCGTCGGTCGAGATGACCACCGTCTTCGGCGACGGGTCCGGCGGGGCCGGCGGCGGGTTCATGGGCAAACTGCTGGGGGCGGGCAAGCGCCTGGTCACCGGCGAGAGCCTGTTCACCACCGTCTTCACCCATAACGGCTCAGGCAAGGCGCGGGTGGCCTTCGCCTCGCCCACGCCGGGGGCGATCCTGCCGCTGAAGCTGAGCGACCTGGGCGGCACGCTGATCTGCCAGAAGGACAGCTTCCTGGCCGCCGCCCGCGGGGTCACCATGGGCATCGCCTTCCAGCGCCGGGTCATGACCGGCCTGTTCGGCGGCGAGGGCTTCATCATGCAGAAGCTGGACGGCGACGGCTGGGTGTTCGTGCAGATGGGCGGCACGGTGGTCGAGCGCGAGCTCGCGCCCGGCGAGGAGTTGCACGTCGATACGGGCTGCCTGGCGGCGTATACGCCGAGCGTCGACTTCGACCTGATCATGGCCGGCGGCGTGAAGACCGCGCTGTTCGGCGGCGAGGGCCTGTTCTTCGCCCGGCTGCGGGGGCCTGGGAAGGTCTGGATCCAGTCGCTGCCCTTCTCTCGCCTGGCCGGACGGATGATGGCGGCGGCCGGCGGCAGTGGTCAGAACAGCGGCGAGGGCTCGGTGCTGGGTGGCCTGGGCGACCTGATCGGCGGCAATCGCTAGGCGAAGTAGCGGTCGAGGATCCGGGCGTAGACGCGCTGCAGCGTCCGGATCTCTTCCACGGGCGCGCGCTCGTCCACCTGGTGCATGGTCTTGCCCACCAGCCCCACCTCGATCACCGGGCAGAGCGCGCGGATGAAGCGGGCGTCGGAGGTGCCGCCTGACGTGGAAAGCTCAGGCGGTGCGCCGGTGACATCCGCCACCGCCGCGGCGACGAGGTCGGTAAAGGCCCCACGTTCGGTCAGGAACGCCTCGCCGCTGATCTGCGGCGTGACCGTCACCGTGCCCTTGAAGCCCTCCGACGCTTTGGATGCTTCAATATTGAACCAATCAGCCAGCGACTGGCCGGTGTGGTTCGGGTTGAATCGGATGTTGAGACGGGCGCGGGCCACGCCGGGGATGACGTTGGTGGCGGTATTGGGGACGTCGATCCAGGTGACTTCAAGATTGGACGGTTGAAACTCCGCGTAGCCGTCGTCCAGCCGGCGCGACTGTAGCGCCGCCAGCAGCTTGATCAGGATTGGCGCCGGATTGGCAGCGCGGTGGGGATAGGCCACGTGGCCCTGGATCCCCTCCACCACGATCTCGGCGTTGATCGAGCCGCGGCGGCCGACCTTGACCATGTCGCCGAAGGTCTCGGCCGAGGTGGGCTCGCCCACGACGCAGTGGTCGATGATCTCCCCCTCGGCGGCCAGGGCCTCGACCACCAGCTTGGTGCCATGGGTGGCCACACCTTCCTCGTCGCCGGTGATCAGGAATGAGATGGAGCCGGTGACCTTGCCCGCCGCAATGGCCTCGGCGCTGGCGGCGGCGAAGGCGGCGATGGCGCTCTTCATGTCGACGGCGCCCCGGCCGATCAGCACGCCGTCCACGACCTCGGCCCCGAAGGCGTCCTTGGTCCAGGCGGCGGCGTCGCCCACTGGCACCACGTCGGTGTGGCCGGCGAAGCAGAGGTTGGGGCGGGCGGTCCCGTAGCGGGCGTAGAGGTTCTCGATCTCGCCGTACTTCATCCGCCGGCAGACGAAGCCCAGGCTGGACAGCATCTCCTCGACGATCGCCATGGCGCCGGCATCGGCAGGCGTCACCGAGGGGCGGCGGATCAGATCACGGGTGAGTTCGACGGCGTCTATGGCGGCAGGCATTCCGTCGCCATACCTAGCAATCACGAGAGAGGCGAGGGGGAAGCATGCCGAAGATCGATATCGACAAGGCGCCGACGCGTTTCGGCAGCGCCTATCCGCCGCCGTTCGACGCGCCTTGCCGGGAACGGCGGCGCTGGAAGCTGGGCGATGCGGCGGGTCTGACCGACTTCGGTGTGAACCTGATCCGGCTCGCGCCGGGGGTCTGGAGCGCGCAACGGCACTGGCACACGGTGGAGGACGAGTTCGTCTGGGTGGTGTCGGGCGAAGTGGTGCTGGTGGACGACGCCGGGGAGACGATCCTGCGCGCCGGCGACTGCGCCGGCTTCAAGGCCGGGGTCGCCAACGGACACTGCATCCAGAACCGGTCTGACGCCGAGGCCGTTCTGCTGGAGGTCGGGTCGCGGCGTCCGGGTGTGGACGCCTGCGACTACCCCGACATCGACCTCATCGTCGGCGCCGATGACGTCTATCGGCGCCGTGACGGAACGCCTTACGACACCGACGATGCGCGGAAGCGCTGAGGCGGCTACTCGCGCAGCAGTTCGTTGATCGACGTCTTGGAGCGGGTGCGCTCGTCCACCGTCTTCATGATCACCGCGCAGTAAGTGCTGGGCAGGGACGGGTCGACCGGGTTGGGCCGGTTGCCGGAGACGACGACGGAGTAGGGCGGGACCTCGCCGGTGAAGGTTTGGCCGGTCTTGCGATCGATGATCGGGGTCGTCGCGGTGATAAAAGTGCCCATGGAAAGCACTGAGCCCTCACGCACGATCACGCCCTCGGCCACCTCGGCGCGGGCGCCGATGAAGCAGTTGTCCTCGATGATGGTCGGATTGGCCTGCAGCGGCTCCAGCACGCCGCCGATGCCCGCGCCGCCGGAGATGTGCACGTTCTTGCCGATCTGGGCGCAGGAGCCGACGGTGGCCCAGGTATCGACCATGGTGCCTTCATCGACATAGGCGCCGATGTTCACGAAGGACGGCGTCATCACCACGTTGCGGGCCACATAGGCGCCCTTGCGGACGATGCAGCCGGGCACGGCGCGGAAGCCGGCGGCCTCGAAGCGGGCGGCGTCCCAGCCCGTGAACTTCAAGGGCACCTTGTCCCAGTAGGGATGGGGCGCGTCGGCGTCGATCAGGCGGTTCGCGGTGAGCCGGAAGAACAGCAGGATCGCCTGCTTGGCCCACTGGTGCGTCACCCAGGCGCCATCGGCCTGACGCTCGGCCACCCGCAGCTTGCCGGCGTCGAGCAGTTCGATGGTCTCGCTGACCGCATCGCGCACCTGACCGGTGGTCGAGGTGTTGATGCCGTCGCGCGCCGCCCAGGCGGCTTCGATCACGGACTTCAGGTCGTCAAAGGCAGGCGAGGGAGCGGACATCTTCAGGCGGCCTCTTTCAGTCTCGCGTCCATCAGGAACGGCGCGAGTTTGTCGGTGCGGTGATGGATGAAGGGCGCGGTGGATTGCGCCGCATCGGCGCCCACCAGCACGGTGGTCATGCCGAGGTCGGCGGCGGGCGCGAGATTGCGCTCGGAGTCCTCGAAGAAGGCGGTCGCCTGGGGATCGATGGCGTGGGCCGCGCTGATCTTCGCAAAGGCGCCCACGCTGGGCTTGGGCTCGTAGTCGGCGGATCCGATGTGGAAGACGTCGTCGAAGAGGTGGCTCAGGCCAAGGCGCTCCAGCACCCGCTCGGCGTGGACGTCGTCGGCGTTGGTGAAGATCAGCCGGCGGCCGGGGAGGCGTTCCAGGGCCGCCAGCAGGTCGGGGTCGTGGGCCAGGGCCTCGAGCGACATGTCGTGGAAGATGGCGTGAAATTCCTTCGGGTCGACGCCGTGGTTCAGCATCATGCCCTTCAGGGTCAGGCCGTGCTCGCTGAGATAGGTCTTCTGCAGCTTGAAGGCTTCGTCGCGGGGCAGGCCGGTGACCTTCTCCACGAAGTCGGTCATCCGGTCGACGATGGCCGCCATGAAGCCGGATTCCGCCGGGTAGAGCGTGTTGTCCAGGTCGAACAGCCAGGTGTCGATGTGGCGCAGATCGGCCCGGAACAGATTCGCGCTCATCGGCAGACCAGCGTGCCGGACCCATGCTCGGTGAAGAGTTCGACCAGCATGGCGTGCGGGCGACGGCCATCCAGGATGACCACGGCCTCGACCCCGGCCTCGACGGCGTCGATGGCGGTCTCGAGCTTGGGGATCATGCCGCCCGTAGCGACGCCGTCGGCGATAGCCGCCCGGGCCTCGGCCACGGTGAGCTGCC
This sequence comes from Caulobacteraceae bacterium, assembly GCA_027483845.1. Taxonomy (GTDB): domain Bacteria; phylum Pseudomonadota; class Alphaproteobacteria; order Caulobacterales; family Caulobacteraceae; genus Phenylobacterium. The sequence goes on from JAIXTR010000666.1 coordinate 13,383, forward strand.
GGAT
>JAIXTR010000219.1 GCA_027483845.1 Caulobacteraceae bacterium
GGCACATAGGACTGCCAGTTGGTGTTCGAGACGAAGCTCACCGCGGTGTTGAACGCCAGGTGCGGCGACAGGCCCGGAAAGCCTTGGGGGTTGAGCGGCAGGAGGTCCTGGAACCGCAGCGTGAGGTACAGGACGACGAAGCTGGCGGCCGAGAAGGCGAGGAAGCTGAGGCCGTAGGCGAACCAGGACTGGCTCTTGTCGGGCGTCACGCCACAGGCGGCGTAGATGACCCGCTCCACAGGCTTCAGCACTGGGTCCAGCCAGGTGCGGCCGCCTTGCCAGACTTGCGCCAAATACGCGCCAAGGGGAAAGGCGCAGGCCACGATGGCGGCCAGCGTCAGGGCGATCTCCGCCCAGCCAGAGGCGGTCATCAGAACTTCTCCGGCTTGGTGAGGGCGGCCAGCATGTAGCCGCCGATCACGAGGGCGCCTGCGCCCCAGATCAGGATCTCAGCCATCAGAGCCGCCGCAGCGCAGCAGCGTAGAGGCCGAAGAGCGCAAACGCGCCAACGCCCAGCGCCAGGAAGATAAAGTCGAGCATTGAAGTCTCGGGTCCAACTGTGGACCGCAGACATCGCGCCAACGGCCATCAAGGGGCGAGACGGGGTGTGGGCCGCGGACATAAGGGCCGCATAAAGGTCGACGGTGGTCGCTCGCCTCTCAGGCGATGTGGCAGTCCCGCCGTCGGTGAGCTTGCTTGCCAAGCCCCCTAGCGCAGCCTGAACTCCGGCCGCTTGGCGTGGCGGCGTCGCCGAGCCGTTCCATGACACTGGGGGAGGACGCGGCGCGCGTGCCGGTTGTCACGACATTTGACGCGCTGCTGTCCGGCTACACCTGGAATGGCGTCAACGCCGCCGGGCGTGGGGCGTTTGTCACCTATTCCTTCGACACACGGGCGTCGGCGGCGTTCGCCGGTGTCTACGCCGACGCCTTCCTGGCCAGCTTTCAGACGTTCACGGCGGCGGAACAAGCCATTGCGCGCCAGGCGCTGGCGGCCTGGGCGGACATCAGTGGGCTGACCCTGTTCGAGGTCCCTGCCGGGCAGGGCGATATCCGCCTTGGGACCTACGATTTCCGCTATGCCCCCCTCGACAGCGAAGACAGCCTGGGTTTCGCCTACACCCCGTTCGTCGACTTCGGGGGCGGGGGGCGAGAGGAAGAGTTCGGGGGCGACATCTTTATCGCGACGGGGCGGGCGACCTTCGAGGTCCTGTTGCATGAGATCGGCCACGCCCTGGGCCTGAAGCACCCGTTCGAGGGTGCGGTGACCCTTGACCCGGGCCTCGACAACCTGACCAGCACGGTGATGACCTACAACACCGTCGGCGGCCCGGCCGTGGCGCCGGGCGGGCTGGATGTGCTGGCGATCCAGCATCTGTACGGCGGCCCGCTGGCGGATGGCGCGCAGGCGGCGTCCTGGTCCTGGGACGCTACGCGGCTGGTCCTGACCCAATCGGGGGGCGCCGGCGCGGACAGCCTGACGGGCGTCGGCGTGGAGGATCGCATCCGTGGTGGCGCGGGCTCGGACTACGTCCTTGGCCGTGGGGGCGACGACGTCATCGACGGCGAGGATGGCGCGGACACCCTGGCGGGGGGCGCAGGTACCGACACGATCATCGGCGGCGCCGGTGCGGATATCCTAGACGGCGACGACGGCGCCGACAGCCTCAGTGGCGGTGATGGCGACGACGAGGTCTGGGGGCTGGCCGGGGCCGACGTCCTGACGGGCGATGCGGGCGACGACACCCTCAACGGGGGGACGGGCGCGAACCGTCTCCTCGGAGGGGCGGGTGACGACATCCTGGTCGTCGTGGATGGTTCTAGCGTCGTTGACGGCGGAGAGGGGTATGATGCGCTCTGGCTCGCCGCATCCGGGCCGGCGGGCGCGGCGCTGAGCTACGCCAGCCTCACGCGGGACGGGGGCGCCTATGTCGGCATCGAGACGGTGGTGCTGTTCGGCAACCTCGGCGCCGACACCCTGCTGGGCGGCGCATTGCCCGACGTGCTGGCGGGCGGCGCGGGCGCGGACACGCTGAGCGGGGACGGCGGGGACGATCTGCTGTTCGGCGAGGCGGGGGACGACACGGTGTCCGGCGGGGCCGGGGGCGACACCGTCAGCGGCGGCGAGGGGGCCAGTTACCTCCGTGGCGACGACGGGGACGACAGCCTGACCGGCGGCGGCGCCTTCGACGACATCAACGGCAACGCCGGGGCCGACAGCGCCGCGGGCGGGGGCGGCGACGACTGGGTCGTAGGCGGGAGGGGCGACGACCGGCTGTCGGGGGATGGCGGCGCCGACATTGTCTACGGCAACCTGGGGAACGACACCGGCGAGGGCGGGGCTGGAGCGGACCTGCTGCGGGGCGGGCAGGGAGACGACGTGCTGGGCGGGGGCGCCGGCGACGACTGGCTGTCCGGGGACCGGGGGGACGACAGCCTGACCGGCGGGTCCGGGGCGGATGTCTTCCACACCTTTGCCGAGGCGGGGATCGACCGGGTTTTCGACTTCAACATGGACGAGGGGGATCGGGTCATGGTGGATGCGGAGACGCGGTATTCCGTTACCCAGGTGGGGGCGGATACGGTCATCGACATGGTCGGGGGCGGGCAGATGGTGCTGGTGGGGGTGAGTCTGAGCACTCTCACGGGCGCGTGGATCTTCGGGGCCTAGCCGCCTGTCATCCGGGGCGAACAGTGCTAGCGAAGATGGGATGACGCGGGCGGACGGTCAGGCGGGCGGTAGCGTCCTCAGGGGGCGCAGACGCAAGGGGCAGGGGCCGGACCTGCGCCAGTCGATCCTCGACGCGGCGGAGGCGCTGTTCTCCCGGCACGGCTTCTATGGAGTCACGGTGCGCCAGGTGGCCTCGGAGGCCGGGGTCGATACCGCGCTGATCCACTATTATTTCGGGGCCAAGCGGGAGCTGTTCGACAGCGTCTTCGCCCGGCGGGCCGAGATCCTGAACGACGCCCGGCTGGCGGGAATGCAGGCCTATGTGGACGGCCACCCGGGTAGCATGACCACCGAGGGGATCATCGAAGCGTTCATCGGCCCGCTGATCGAGCTGTCGATGACCAACGACGAGGGCTGGAAGAACTATTTCCGGCTGGTGGCGCTGGTGAACAACACCCCGGCGTGGGGCGGGGAGACCATGCACCGCTTCTTCGACCCGGTGGTTCACCAACTGGTCGACACGCTGAAGGCGGCGCTGCCCGACGCGGAGATGCGGGACCTGTACTGGGCCTATCAGTTCCTGACCGGGGCGATGATGCTGACCCTGTCGGAGACCGGCCGGATCGATCAGCTGTCGGACGGCCTCTGCCGATCGACCGACCTGGAGGCGGTGCGCGCGCGGCTGTTCGCCTGGTGCGCCGCGGGGCTGGAAGAGATCGTCCGTCGCCGCCCCTGAGCGCGACTGTGTCGTAAATTCATCAGTTGATTAAAAACCGGCCGACCACCTCGACCGTGGGTGGCGCCGCGCGCCGGAATGCCGCATCAGTCCCGGCTAATTCACCCTTTGGTGAAATCGTTGATTCCACGTCGCCCATAGGGGGCGGCCAAGGTGTCTTCGGGAGGATGCACATGAAGAAGCTGGTGAAAGCCGCCCTGCTCGCGGGCGCGGCCTGGTCCGTCGTTCCCACCCTGGCCGTGGCCCAGACGGCCGCCGCCGACGAGGTTGGCGTCGAAGAGGTGGTCGTCACCGCCCGCCGGCGTGAGGAATCCCTGAAGGACGTGCCCGTCGCCGTGACCGCCGTGTCGGGCGAGCGCCTGGCCGCCACTGGCGCCGTCGACATCACCACCCTGCAGCAGACCACGCCCAACCTGACCGTCCAGGTGGCCCGCGGCTCGAACTCGACCCTGATCTCCTTCATCCGCGGCGTCGGCCAGCAGGACCCCCTGTGGGGCTTTGAGCCTGGCGTCGGTCTCTACATCGACGACGTCTATGTGGCCCGTCCGCAGGCCGCCGTGCTGGACATCTTCGACGTCCAGCGCATCGAAGTGCTGCGCGGGCCCCAGGGCACGCTTTACGGCCGCAACACCATCGGCGGCGCGATCAAGTACGTGACCGCCAAGATCGAGGGTGAACCCGAGATCAAGCTGCGCGGCAACTACGGGTCCTACGACCAGCGCGACCTGATCGCCTCGGCCAAGGCCCGGGTGAACGACTATGTGGGCTTGGGCCTGACCTGGGCCTCGTTCAACCGCGACGGCTTCGGCAAGAACCTGACCACGGGCGCCGAGCACTACGACAAGGACGTCACCGCCGCCCGCGCCACCGTCGAGCTGACCCCGACCGACAGCCTGTTCTTCCGGCTGTCGGGCGACATCGTCACCGATCGCTCGAACCCGCGCCACGGCCACCGCGAGACCCCCGGCCTGAACTTCCTGGGCCAGCCGATCCCCACCGCCACGGTTCTGGACGACGTCTATGACACCCGCGCCGGCGCGGGCGACAAGAACAAGGTCGAGGCCCGCGGCGTCTCGCTGCTGGGCGAGTGGACGGCGTCGGATACGCTCACCTTCAAGTCGATCACCGCCTACCGCGCCGGGGAGACCGAGGGCTCCATCGATTTCGACAACGAGCCGGCGTCGCTGCTGGACGTGCCTGCCCGCTACAACGACCACCAGTTCACCCAGGAGCTGCAGGCCCTCTACACCGGCGAGCGGCTGCAGGGCGTGTTCGGCCTCTACTACCTCAACGCCACGGCGGCGGGCGCCTTCGACACTGTGGTCGGCCAGGCCAACCTGTCGATCGCCACCGCGGGCCACGTGGACACCAAGAGCTACTCGGCCTTCGCCGACGTCAGCTACGACGTGACCGACCAGCTCTCGATCTCGGTCGGCGGCCGCTACACCCACGACAAGAAGACCGGTCAGGTCTATCGCCAGAACTTCACCGGCCTGAAGAGCCCGCTGTTCGGCAACCCGACCGCGATCCCCGGCCTGATCCGCTCGAACTTCACCAGCTCGGACACCTACGAGAAGTTCACGCCGCGGGTCAGCGTCCGCTACGAGATCAACCCGGACATCTCGACCTATGTGTCGTTCAGCCAGGGCTTCAAGTCGGGCGGCTTCGACATGCGCGCCGACGCGATCCTGACCCCGAACTCGGTCAACGGCTTCGATCCGGAGAAGGTCGACAGCTACGAGGGCGGGGTGAAGGGCTACTTCTTCGACCGTCGCCTGACGCTGAACACCGCCGTGTTCTACGCCAAGTACAAGGACCAGCAGATCACCCAGCAGACCCCGGTGGGCGCCTCCATCGCCTCCCAGGTGCTGAACGTCGGCAAGTCGCACATCTACGGGGCGGAAGTGGAAGGGCAGGCGACCTTCACCTCGTCGTTGTTCGCCAACGTCTCGCTGGGCTACACCAAGGCCGAGTTCGACGAGTATCGGGCGCTCGACCTGACCTCGACCCCGCCGGTGGTCCGCGATTTCGCCGACAGCCGGGTGTTCCAGAACACGCCCAAGTGGAACGGGTCGGTCAGCCTGACCTACCGCCACGACCTGGGCGACATGGGCTCGATCGCCGTCATCCCGTCGGCGTCCTACCGCTCGTCGTTCAACATGTTCGAGATCCCCTCGATCCTGGACCAGGACAGCTACTGGCTGCTGGACGCCAGCGTGGTGTGGAC
>JAIXTR010000238.1 GCA_027483845.1 Caulobacteraceae bacterium
GCCCAGTCCCTGGATGTCGCGCCGGCGGATCTCCCACCACGCCGCGTCGGGCGGGACTGTCTCGAACGTGCCGAACCCATGCAGGACCGCCGGCTCATAGATCTTCGCCACGGCCTCCGCGTCCGTCGCCGCCGCCGCTCGGATGATCACGCCTTCCATCTCCCCTCCAGCGCCCACACCGCGAAGGCGTAGTCGAGCGCGATCTCCTTGAGGAAGTCGAACCGGCCGGATGCGCCGCCGTGGCCGGCCTCCATGTTGATCTTGAGCAGGATGGGCGCATCGCCTGTCGTATGCTCACGCAGCCTGGCCACCCACTTGGCCGGCTCCCAGTAGGTCACCCGCGGGTCGGACAGGCCGCCGGTGGCCAGGATCGGCGGATAGGCCTGGGCGCTGACCCGGTCATAGGGGCTGTAAGCGGCGATGACGTCGTAGGCGGCCGCGTCCTCGATGGGGTTGCCCCACTCCGGCCACTCGGGCGGGGTGAGGGGCAGGGTGGTGTCGCTCATCGTGTTCAGCACGTCCACGAACGGCACCGCCGCGATGATCGCGCCCCAGAGGTCCGGCCGCAGGTTCGCCACCGCGCCCATCAGCATGCCGCCCGCCGAGCCGCCATAGGCCGCGATCCGGCCCTTCGACGCATAGCCCTCGGCGACCAGATGCTCGGCGCAGGCGATGAAGTCGGTGAAGGTGTTGGGTTTCCTGTCCTTGCGCCCGTCCAGGAACCAGCCCCAGCCCTTATCCGACCCGCCGCGGATGTGCGCCGTGGCCCAGATCCAGCCCCGGTCCACCAGGCTGAGGTTGCGGATCGAGAAGCTGGGCTCCATGGCGTGGCCGTACGAGCCGTAGCCATACAGCAGCACCGGCGCCGAGCCGTCCTGCGGCGTGTCCTTCAGCATCAGCAGCGTGATCGGCACCTCGGCGCCGTCCGGCGCCCGCGCAGTCATCCGCCGCGCGACATAGCGGGCGGGATCGTGGCCGGACGGGATCTCCTGGGTCTTGCGCAGGGTCCGCTCGCGGGTCGCCATGTCGTAGTCGAAGGTCTGCCGCGGCGTCGTCGGCGACTGGTAGACGAAGCGGGTGACCGTCGTGTCGTACTCGTAGCCGCCCTCGAGGTTGAGCGCGTAGGCCTCCTCGTCGAAGGCGACGATGTGCTCGGCGCCGTCGCGGGCCATCACCACCAGGCGGTCCAGGGCGTTCACCCGCTCGGCGCGCACCAGATGGCCGGCGAAGGCGGCGAAGCCGGTGACGTAGTGGCCGGGCGTGTGGGCGATCCAGTCGCGCCAGGTCGCCTTGGCCGGAACCGCCGCCTCGGAGACGCAGAGCTTGAAGTCCACCGCGCCGTCGTCGTTGGTGCGGATCACCCAGCGGTCGGTCCAGTGATCCAGACTGTACTTAACGCCCACGCGCCGGGGCTCGGCCACCACTGGCGTCGCGGTCGGATCGCCAGCCGGGATCAGCAGGATCTCGGTGGTTTCCTGATTGCCTACGTGGATCAGGATGTGGCTGTCGTCGGAGGCGACGCCCACGCCCAGGAACATGCCGTCGTCCGGCTCCTCATAGACCAGCGCGTCGTCGCCGCCCCGCGCAGGGCGGCGGAAGATCTTGGCCGGCCGAGCGTTCTCGTCGCGCCAGATCCAGAAGATCCACTGGCTGTCCGGCGAGAAGGTGAAGTCGCCATAGGCGCTCTCGATCGCCGAGCCGACCGCCTGGCCCGTCGCCAGGTCCTTCACGCGGATCTGATAGTATTCCGAGCCCTGCTCGTCCGCGGCCCAGGCGTAGAGCGCGTGGTCCGGGCTGTGACTGGCGGCGCCCACCTGGAAGAAGGCCTTGCCCTTGGCCAGGGCGTCCTCGTCCAGCAGGATTTCCTCGCCGCCCGCCCGGCCCCTCGGCCGTCGCGCATGGATCGGATGCTCGGCGCCGATGGCGTAGCGCGAATAGTATTCCCACGGCCCGTCGGGCGAGGGGACCGAGCTGTCGTCCTCCTTCACCCGCCCCTTCATCTCGGCGAACATCTGCGCCTGCAGCGCCTCGGTGTCGGCCAGCACCGCCTTGGTGAAGGCGTTCTCGGCGTCGAGGTGGGTCCGGACATCGGCCCGCAGCGCCTTGGGGTCGCGCAGCACCTGCTGCCAGTTGTCGTCCTTCATCCAGGCATAGTCGTCGACCCGCACCCGGCCCAACTGTTCGATCCGGTGCGGGATCTTCGCGGCGACGGGGGCGGTGAGGGACTTGGGAGAGGTCATGGCTGCTAGATGCGACGCCCGTCCGCCGCACTCAAGTCGCGCCGTTCCGGGCTGTGCTTTTCCGGAGCCAGCGCGCGACGTTCGACCGCAGGGAATGTGGCGGCTTGTTGGCAGACGGCGATCCGTGATTCACTACTTATGCATCCACATCGCGCAACAAGACGCGGGTAGCACATCGAGCTTTAGGGGCCTGCCATGGTCATGGATCTTGCCGTCGAGCTGATCCACGCGACGGTTCAGCTTGAACAGCCGCTGGGCGATGGGACGCGCACGGTCGGAACCGGCTTCCTGATCTCGACCCCCAATCCCGACGGCACGACCCGCACGGTGCTGATCACCGCCAACCACGTGCTCCAGAAGATGCCGGGCCAGAACGCCCGCATCGGCTATCGCGTCTCCAACGCCGACGGCTCGTGGAGCTACTCGCCGCAGCAGGTCAAGATCCGCGACAACGACGGCCATGAGCTGTGGACGCACCACCCCAGCCGCGACGTGGCCGCCATCACCATCAAGGCGCCGGCCGAGTTCGCCAAGGCGGCCCTGCCGGAGCGCTACCTGGCCGCCGACGACACCTTCGATACCTACAAGGTCAACGCCGGCGACGAGATGATGGCCCTCGGCTTCCCGCGCGGCCTGTCGGCCAATGCGGCGGGCTTCCCGATCCTGCGGTCCGGCCGCGTGGCGTCCTATCCGCTGGGGCCGGCCAAGGTGTTCCCCACCTTCCTGCTCGATTTCTCGGTGTTTCCCGGCAACTCGGGCGGGCCGGTGTTCATCAGCCGTGCGTCCAAGACCCAAGGCGTGACACAGGTCGCCGACGACGAGGATCCGGGCTTCATCGCCGGCCTCCTGACCCAGCAGGTCGAACTGAACAGCGAGCGGCTGGAGATCGGTATCGTCACCCACGCCAAGTTCGTGCGCGAGACGCTGGCCCTGCTGCAAAATCCGCTCGCGCCAGCCACGGTCGCCGACGCCACGCCCGTCGTGGGCGGACGGACGGCCTCCGCGGAAGAGGCCGCCGCCAAGAACTGAAGGCGGCCCCGGCGAACCGGGACCGCCCGTCAGGTCAGCCGCCGTAGATGACCGAGATCGTCTCGGCGATGCAGGCGGGCTTGGCTTCGCCCTCGATCTCGATGGTGCACTCGTTCTTCAACTGCATGCCGCCGGCCTTGGGCTCGGCGCCGATCAGCTTCTGGCGCATGCGGACGCGCTTGCCGACGCGGACCATGTTGATGAAGCGGACCTTGTCCGAGCCATAGTTGATGCCGCGGGTCACGCCCTTCACCGGCAGCATGCCGGCGCCCAGGAACGGGATCAGCGACAGGGTCAGGTAGCCGTGGGCGATCGGGCCGCCGATCTCCTTGGTGGCGCGCTCGACGTCCACGTGGATCCACTGATGGTCGCCGGTGGCCTCGGCGAACTGGTTAACCCGCTCCTGGGTGATCTCCACCCAGTCCGACACGCCCACTTCCTGGCCCACCAGTCCGGGCAGATCCGTCATTTCGACCGGGTTCATTCGCTCACTCCCTCGCGTGTTGAATTCGACCCCAAGCCTCTAACATCTGTTTGGATCAGGGCAAGTCGGAGGCGACGCCGGCGGGACGCGGACAGCAAAAGACCCAGGCCTCGCGGCCTGGGTCCAGGATCTCTGCAGGCGCGTGAGACTAGGCGGCGAGCGCCATCGCCCGGCGCTGGCGGCGCAGCATGGCGCCCGCGCCGCCGAAGCCCAGGATCAGCAGGGCCCAGGTCGAGGGTTCCGGCACCGCGCCCGTCGCGAA
>JAIXTR010000633.1 GCA_027483845.1 Caulobacteraceae bacterium
ACCTTCTTCGAACTGCCGCACCAGGCCCTCGCTCCCGAACTGGTGCGCGGCTACGACGCGCGCACCAACCTGATGGCCATGCGCCAGTTCTTCATGGTGGCGGGTGGGCTGGGCATGACCGTGCTGGCCTATCAGGTGTTCCTCAAGGAGCAGCCGGACGGGACCGGCGGTGTCCTCGCCCGCGACGGCTACTTCGCCTATTCGGTAACCGGCGCAGTGATCATCTTCGTCACGATCATCCTGTCGGTGTTCGGCACGGCCAGCCGCATCCCCTACCTGACCCAGGCGCCCGTCCGGAAGATCACCCTGGGCGCCATGGTCCGCGAGATGCTGCAGACCCTGAACAACCGAGCCTTCCTGTCCGCCGCCCTGGCCATGATGTTCATCGCCGTCGCGGTCGGCGCCCGCAACGGGCTGGAGATCTATTTCGGCCTCTACTTCTGGGAGCTGAAGCAGTCCCAGCTCGCGGGCCTCGCCACCATGAGCGTCATCGGCGGCTTCCTGGGCGTGGCCCTGGCGCCCGTCGTCGGGCGGGTGTTCGGCAAGAAGTACGGGGTCATCGCGGTGTTCGCGACGGCGATCGTCGTCCACATCACCCCCGTCTCGCTGCGGCTGCTGGATCTCGCGCCAGCCAACGGCACGACGGCCCTGCTGTGGCTGCTGTACGGCGAGGAGATCATCAACGCGACCTTCGCCGGCGCCACAGGCATCCTGCTGGCCTCGATCATCGCCGACGTGGTCGAGGACGCCGAGGTCAAGACCGGCCGCCGGTCCGAGGGCCTGCTGATGTCGGCCAACAACCTGTTCCGCAAGGTGATTTCCGGGATGGGCATCTTTATCGCCACCGGCGTGCTGACCCTGGTGGGCTTCCCGGACAAGGCCGAGCGTGGCCAGGTTGCGCCCGAGGTGCTGCAGGGCCTGGGCCTGGCCTATATCCCGACGATCGTCGGGCTCTACGGCGTCGCCATCGCCCTGCTGCTGACCTACAGCATCAGCCGCGCGCGGCACGAGGCGAACCTGGACACCCTGGCCGCCCGCGCCGCCGAGCAGGCCGCCGCCGGGGCCGGGCCGGGCATCGGCTCCGGCGAAATTCCCACGCCGCGGGTCTGATCCCTCACGACAAAACGCCGCCGGCCCTTGGACCGGCGGCGTTCCGCGCTTGGGTGGACAGGCAGGGCGGCGGCGCTTGCGCGCCTCCGCCCCACCCGTTGATCAGAAGATGTAGCGGACGGTCGCCGACATCGTGCGGCCGTTGTACGCGCGGCCGAGGACAACGCCGGTCGCCGGGATCGAGCCCTGTTCCACGTCCGAGAGGGCGAGCTTGTTGAACAGGTTGTTGACGTTGAGCATCACCTCGACGTTTTCGACCGGGCGAACCTGCACGAAGGCGTTGACCAGCGTGTAGGCCGGCAGCTTCAGCAGGTTGACGTCCTGCGCATAGCTGCTGGTCGTGCCGATCACGTTCGCGCCGACCGTGACACGCTCGAACTCGACCTGCGGCGTGACCGCGTAGATGAAGTCCGCCTGGTGACGCGGGGTGTTGCCGACCAGGGCGGCGTTGGTGGCGTCGCTGGAGATCTTGGCGTCGGTATAGGTCGCGCCAGCGGTGACGCTGAACGGTCCATGGCGCACGCCGGCCTCGAGCTCGACGCCCTTGGCCTTGTAGTTGCGAACGATGTTCAGGACGGCGGCGGAGCCGTCGGCGCCGCTGACGATCTGGGTGTTGCGCTCGCCGGTCCGGGCGGAGAAGCCCGTCACGTTGACCGTCACGCCGCCCGCCCGATACTTCAGGCCGAGTTCCGCCTGCTTAACCGTATCGTAGCCGCTCGCCTTATCGACCAGCTTGCCGGTGTTGTAGTTGACCGCCGGGGTGAACAGGATCTTGTCCGCCGAAGCGCGGCCGCCGCGGCTGTAGCGGCCGAAGACCGCCAGTTGTTCGGCGACGCGGTAGTTCACGCCCGCCGAATAGCTGAGGTAGTGGTAGTCGTAGTCGACGTTGCCGGGCTGGCCCAGCGGCAGGATGGCCACCTTGGTTTCGGCGGTGGAGATCACGCCGTTGCGGTTGACGTCGAGGGTGGTCTGACCCAACCGGCCGCCGCCGAGCTCCGCGCCGTACAGCGTGCCCTTCACATTGCCCATGTCGTAGCGAAGGCTGCCGCCCACCGCGAGCTTGCCGACCTTGTAGTTGACCGACGCGTAGGGCGCGTTGACGCCGTAGTTCATGTCGTAGCTGCGGTGGAAGGTGTTGCCGAGCCCGTACGAGATGTAGCCGTCCTGGGTGAACGGGACGCCCGCCGCCGTCGTCACATTGATCAGGGTGGCGTCGCCGTCGCCGGACACGCCGGCCAGGACGTTGAGGAACGAGAGGAACGTCGAGTAGTCCTGCGAGGACTTGTAGAAGCCGACCGTCGTCGTCAGGTCACCGGCGCCCAGGTTCCAGACGCGGCTGGCGCGGATGTCGTTGGTGGCGTTGTCCAGGCTCTTGATCTTGGTGTCGAGCTGCAGCGACGAGGTCAGCAGGCCGTTGCCGTTGAGGGTGGCCGGGCTGGCGATGGTCTGGCCGGTCAGCGGGCCCGT
>JAIXTR010000661.1 GCA_027483845.1 Caulobacteraceae bacterium
CAGGTCGGTCGTTCGCAGGGCGCGCATCAGGCCGACCAGGGCGGCGCGAGACTCGGCGGGGAGGTCCCGGTAGCCGCTCAACATGTCCATGGCGCCGGTGGTGGCCAGCAGATCGGCAAGTTGATCGTCGATGGCGTTGCGTGTGGTGGCGCGTCCGAACAGGTCGGCGATGTCCACCTCAAGAGCGTCGGCGATCCTCGCGAGCATAGACGCACTGACGCGGTTGGCGCCGCGTTCGTCTTTCTGCACCTGCTGGAAGGTCACGCCGATGGCTTCCGCCAGCGCCTGCTGGGAGAGCCGGCGCATCTTGCGGGTCAACCGAATGCGGGTCCCGACGGTGACATCCACGGGGTCTGCGACATGCTCGGACTTCAGGGGCATAGGCGGGACCTAATCGCGAAATCAGAATTGGTCCATGGCAATGCGCACAGGTTGCAGCGCGTCGCGGCCGGCGCCGCCTTGCGGAGGCCGACGGCGCGTCTGGTCGCTCCATAGTTCGCGGCGTCGGAACCTACACGCCGACATTCGACGCAAGGCGCTCGGCGGACGTAAGGCTCGGCCTGCGACCATCAACAGGCCGGCCGCGGCTTCGGCGAAAGGATGGACGTCGCCGTAAGGAACCCAGCGCTTCGCCACCAAGTCGTAGTCAGGAACATGGTCGAGCTGCGGGGGAGGGCGAAGGGCCATCGTCGCGGGACCGCCGTCATCCATCGCACCTTGCGCATGGTCACCCAGCTCCGCGGCGGCGACAGCGAGACGCTCTCGCGATTGGACGCGCGTTGCGAACGCCACGGACTATGCTGGAGCGTCGCTATGGCGCGCGACCGCCGCCGCGGAAACACGGACATCAGCTCGCGCAAAGGCTCGCGCGGGATTGCCCTGAGCCCCAGCCAGCTTTGCCGTCAGACCGCGCCTCACGAGGCGCGCGATCGAGCTCATCGAGCGTCGCGATGTCGATATCCGGCCCGGCGGCCGGGGCGTGGCGGAGGAGGGCCTCAACGTGACATTGCAGACCCGCCGGGTCCCAGACTTGGCGAACGACCGCCTCGTGGCCGAAGCCGCAGGCCCTTTCGAAAAGCTGAGCGCCAAAGCCCCGCCGCGTCGGCGCTGCCACGAGCGGACCCCCGCGTTCACGCCAGGTGAGCCGGAGCCGCCGGCCGCCCGGTTCCATCCCTACGGTCCAACCGACGACGATCGACCCGTCGTCCGCGGTTAGCGCGCCGTGCTTGAGTGTGTTGGTCAGCAGCTCATGGATGACCAAGCCGAGGAACGTGGCGTCATCCGCCATCAACGGCAGCGGAACGCCTGTCGAGAGAACCCGGCCTTCCATACCGAGCAGAGCGGCGGCCTCGTCGAGGATTTCGTGCAAGTCGAGGCGGCATGCCGAGCCCTGCAACAGGGCGTTAGCTTGATTCAGCGCCATCAAGCGGCCCTCAAAGTCGCGGAACCGGCTATCGCGCGCGCCGAATGTCATTCTCGCGAGGGCGAGCACCATCGTCATCGAATTTTTCAGGCGGTGGTGCGCCTCACGGTTAAGGGTCGCTTCCCGCTCCTCCGCAGCGACGCGGTCGGTGATGTCGGTGAACTGCTCGACGACCTGATCGCCGGCGAGGCGCCAATGCGCCTCGACCCAGAGCGGACGCCCATCGCGCCGCCGGCATTGAAGGCGGCCCGACCAGACACCGTGACAGTCCAGCCCCGCGTAAAAGTCGGCGAGGGGCAGCGCACCGCGGATCCCCAGCAGCTCATGCCCACACCGACCCAGGACCTCGTCCGACGTATGGCCGAACAGGGATTCGCAGCCCCGGGTCCAATGCAGCACCCTTCCATCGCGTGACCGCACGAGGACTGGCGCGAGGTCGAGTTGCCTTCCGGCCATGCGTTGTGTCCATCCCACTGAAGCTGGATATGTCCCGGGCGGCGTAGGCCAATGAGCGGCGTCGTCTAATGCGGCGTGATCAACCGCGCGTCGTGGCATCTTGTCCGCCCAAAATGGGGAGTGCGAACGATTGCATCGGGGAGGCTGTTCCCGATCTTGGCGGCGTTTGCGTCTTGGTACTTGCGATTTGAGAGTAGCGCTCGGCGTTCGGGAGCGTCGTTGGTGACTACGCCTCTGGACGAGCATGCGCCAAGTGCGTGAGCAGCATGACTGTCTGTCCGGGAGTTCGCCACACTTGCGGTCCAACCATGAGGTCCGACGCCGCACGGCGCCGTGGACACAACGGCGATGCCGGATTGCCTCCGCGTCATGACGGCGCCGGCGACCCTGCCTTATCCCGAAAACGTCGCCATCCGCGTTGCGGGGCGCCTGGGTATGACGTTCTTCCTGAACCTGTTGCGCATTTTTGGCGACGAGCGCGACCTGTTGAATGCGGTGATCCTGCTGGCGATCGAAGTCGCCAATCTCGAGCACCTGGACCGCAGTCCGGCGGGGCGTGACGCCTTTGCCGGATATGGCCGACCGCTCGAGCCCGGGTTGATCCGCCCTATCACGACCCATGCGCTGGCGGCGAGCCTGGGGCAGCCCCACGAGACCGTTCGCCGCCGCGCCCACGCGCTCCGAAGCGCCGGCGCCTGCGCTGCCACCGAACAGGGGCTCGTGATCCCGGTGGCGGAGTTGATGTCGCCCCGGGCCCAGGCGAACGTAGTCGCCGCCAACCAGCAAGTGCGCGCCTTGTATCTGGCGCTTCGGGATCTCGGTCTGATCCGCGCGAGCCTCGCGCTCGACAGACCGTTCATGCGTCCCCGTGCCGTCGCACGCTTGGCGGCCATCTACGTTCTGCGGCAGCTGGCGTCCACAAACGCCCACTTTGCGGATCCGACGATCAGCGTGCTGCTGATCCACGTCATTCGAGCCACCACTGAGCACCTCGACGACACCTTCACCGAGGTCTCCCAGACTGACGACCTCGTCGCCGATCACCTTCGGCGCCCCGTGTCGGTCGCTCTGCTTTCAGATCGCTCGGGGATCCCCCGCGAGACCACCCGGCGCCACATCGCTCAGCTTTACGCGCGTGGATGGGTCGCCAGAAAGCCGGAGGGCGGATATTATCTCACTCGGGAGATGCTTCGGCAGGCCCCCTGGCCCGCGGCCCGGCGGGAGAATGTCGTGAACCTTAATTGGATGTTTGACGGTATCGCCGCCGTTGAGGCCGCGCAAGAAAGTTGACGATCAACACGGCGCGTTTGGGCGCCATTCAGACCGCCTCCAGGCGGTGGTTCGCGCGCGACAGTTGGGGTTCCTTGAGTAGCGGGATCATCCGCAGTGTCTATTCAGCGCTCTCGGCGACCGTTGGCCTGATAATTGGCGCCATCGCGTACGCCGATGCGTTTGCGGTGTTGATATTTGTATCGGTGGTTCGCGCCAGCCAATGGCTTGAACGTCGCGATCATCGGAAGAAGAAGAACTATCTATAGGTCCGGCTGGTCGACCGATCTCCGCCAGCGTGAGTTCCACTTGGCGAGCGCAAGCACAGCCAGGATGCTGCACCGCTGAGCCGCTGGACTGAGGCTCGTTAAGAGGTCGGCAGCGTCCGCATTTGTTTCAGCCGGCTCTTTGCAAAGGCCGAGCCAGATGCGGCCGCTCGCTCATAATAGGACTTCGCAAGCTCCGGGTTGTTGTCGTGTTCGGCTATCCTGCCGAGCAGAGGTAGGGCCTGTTCCACCCCGTCACGTTCAGCCCTCATCAGCCAGGTCTTAGCAGCGTCGTAGTCTTTCATGTTCGCTAGTATCGCACCTGCAAAATAAGCAGATCGAGGATCCCCAGCGTTAGCTCCGACTTTTGCCCAGTTGAGAGCTGCATCATTATCGTCTCTTCGCATTTCAAGCTCGGCTATCAACCCTGCCGCGTTCTTGTCTCCCATCTTGTGTCCTCTGAGCAGCCACGGTAGGGCGCGTTCGTCATCATTCTCTTCAACGAACAGATTGCCTAGATCAGTTGCGGCTGCCGGTACGTTGTCATCTGCGGCCTGCTCCAAGAGGATCCTCGCCTTGGATAGATCTTTCGGGAATTGGATTTTCCGCCGACCTTCTCCGACTTCCCCGGCTATGTAGAGTCGTGCCAATGACAACTTTCCATTCGGGCACCCTAGGTCTGCAGTCCGCTGGAACCACTTGGCGGCTAGCTCTGCGCTTGGTTCTAAGCTGGCGCGACCATCCCTATAGGTTTTACCCAAGTTATGTGCGGCCACGCCGCTACCGGATTCTGCGCCCTGCAGATAGTAATTCAGAGCTTGTTTCTCATCTAGCAGAGCAGCCTCATGATAGTAGCCCATAGCATTGTAGGCGCGAGCGCTACCACCTTTTAGACCCATTTCGAAGTACCTACGTGCTTCTCCGGTATCTACCGCCGTGGCTCCAAGTCCTTCCATGTAAGTACTTCCCACTAGAATGGCGGAGTCCGGAGAGGTTGTGGCACTTTGGACAATCTCTGGACGACGGGCTTCAAGACCATATTTTTCCCAAATGTTACGTCCTAATTCACATGACCAGTCGCGATCCGTAATCCCCCAGTGCTTGTATCCTTTGTCTGAACTGAGAATAGCGATTTTATTCGATAGTATCATCGATGATCGTGACCACATCAAAGACGTGGAAGATACGGCGACGATGACTAGTATAACAGTTGTTATTTTTGTGGCTCGGCTTACTGCTTTTCCATCGTCTTTCCGGAACAGCCAATAAGCTACAAGTGCCACTGCGCCGGTTGAAGAAGCAACGGCGATACCAGTACTTGGCTGGGTTATCGCGCTAGCTAAGATGTTGGTCAGGTCCGTCATCGATCCCACCCGGCATGTGCACGTTCACCGAACTGTGTATTCCCCGGCAGCTGCATTGCTCAAGGTTCTTTCAGCGTAAGAAGCGGACTTCGCCGACATCGCCAGGGGGGATGCGGCGTGTGATGCGATTGAACCGACGCGCGTCGCGAGAAGGCATGGCCTTATCGATGTTTCATTGGGGGGACCGCGACCAAGGGGCTACTGCCCGCTTACCGAGCGCTCGCTCGTTACATGACTGGACGCCGCATGACCCGCCTGAAGCTGCCCGCCGCACGACTGACAGCCGTCGTGGCAGCCATCTGCTTGGCCCTCGCCACCCCAGCCTTGGCGGGTCAAGATTCTGCGCCCGCAAAGCGGGCCGCCACGCTGAACACCCTGCTCGACGAGGCCATGGCCGAGCACACCGACATTCCGGCGATGGCGGTTCTGGTCATCCGTGACGGCGCGGTGGCCGAACAGGCGTTTCGCGGCGTGCGCGCCCGCGGCGCCGACGAACCGGTTCTTATTCATGACCGCTGGCACATCGGTTCCGACGCCAAGGCCATGACGGCGACCATGATCGCCCGCCTTGTCGATCGCGACGTCTTATCGTGGTCGGCGCCGCTGAAGTCCCTGCTGCCCGGTGTCGCCATGCGGCCTGAGTACGCAAACGTCACCCTCGCCGACCTCCTGTCTCACCGCGCGGGTCTGCGCGATCTGGACGACACAGCCGACGCCGCTTTGCTGGAATCGGCCTTCGTCGACACCCGTCCTTTGCCGAAGCAGCGGCTGGCCTTCGCCGCCACGGCGCTGAACGAGGCCCCCATCGGTCCGGCGCGCGGCGCGTCCGTATATTCCAACAGCGACTATGTCCTGGCGGCCGTCGTCGCCGAACGGGCCACGGGCAAGAGTTTCGAACAGCTGATGCAAGACGAGGTGTTCCGTCCATTAGGCATCCATGTCGCCTACGCCCCCTCCGCGCGCGGCCAAATTCTGGGCCATCTCGAAGGCCAACCGCAGACCGGTCTGCGGGCCGACAATCCGCCCCTGATCGCGCCCGCCGGTGCGGTCAAGCTGAGCATGGCGGACTGGGCCCGCTTCGCCATCGACCAGATGGCCGGCGAACAAGGCCGGGGCGCACTGCTGCCCGCCAAATCTTATGTCGTTCTACATACTCCCCAAGGAGCAACCCCCGCTGCCCTGGGCTGGGGCGTGCGCAACACTTGGCCGGCCGGATCCCCCGTTCGACTGCTCATGCACGCCGGTTCGAACGGCCGCTGGAACGCCCTAATCGCCCTCGCGCCCGACCAAGAGAGTGGTGTGTTGATCGTCGCGAACACGGCCGGTCCCGATGTCGAGGCCCTGCAGACTGCCATCCTCATGAAGCTGATGGGTGATATGGTGCAGTCCTTGCCGGTAGTGCATTAACGCACGTGCCCTCGACGCCCGACAAACGAAAGCGCTGATGTTGGGACGACACGTTGTCGGATCGCGTCGGACCAATGTCCGCGACCGACCGGTTCCGACCCATTGCGGTCACTCGCGCGGTCCGATAGCCGCCGCTGAGTGGGCACCCATGCTCAGGCATCGCCAGGACGATAGGCACATGACGATTGTGGTGGCCGGCTCCATGCGATTTCCCCCAGAGGCCATGTCGGAGGCGCGGCCATATCTGGCCGCACGGGTCTCCGAGACCCGCGCCGGCGATGGCTGTGTTGAGTACAACGCCGGGGAGGACGTCAACGACCCGGGGCTGCTGCGCTTCTCGGAAATTTTGCCGGACGACGCATTGCTGATGGCGGATCTTCAGGCTCCGCATATCGCGCCCTGGCGGGCGGTCGCGGCTTGGCTAGGGGTGTCCGATCGAAGGTTCACGGCCTTCGACGCGACGCACCCCCGGCCGGTATAGGCGTCATACAGACGGCGACTGGACGGTCGGCCTTCCGTCGCTTCGCGGGGAGGTGAGGTTTGCCTTCCCCCTGTTGCGCACCTCCAGCGGATTTAGTCTCGGCGCGGCTAGGGCAGCGGTGTTTCCCGATCGTGAGCGGTATCTTGATACCACATCACTTACACAGTCTCTTACACAGTTCGCTTGACGGCGGGAAAATGTGCTGTAGTATCAGTGTCTTAGACGAGGCGTGTGGGACTCAAAATCCGGTTCCGCAAGGAGTGTCGGTTCGACCCCGACCGCCCGCACCATCTTCCTTCCGGCGAACCCGCCGCCGGGCCTCAGCCGCCTTCGACCATCTGGTGGAGGAAGGCAAGCTTGGCCACGGGTTCGAGCGGTCCAGCGGCCTTCACCACCTTGAACGCATCGTCCGCCGCGGTGAGGGCGAAGTCGATGTCGGCCTCCGTCATCGCCGCGCAGATGAACATGTTGTGCCACGGGTGGAAGTAGACCCCGCGCTTCAGCAAGGCGTTGTTCCAGAGGTAGCCCTTGGCCGAGGTGGCGTCGTCGTCGAACATGATGAGCGGCATTTGCGCCGGGCCCGTCTGGCGTAGGGCGAAGCCATGCCGGGCCGCCGATTCGTCGAGACCTGTGCGCAGACGCTCGCCCAGCGCGATTGTCCGTTCCAGATAGTCCGTGCCCTGAATGAGCTTGAGCGTTTCGACCGCGGCGGCCATCGGCGCGGCCGAGAACCAGTAGGAGCCGGTGGCGTAGATGGTGGCGGCCGCCATGCGGGCGACATCGGCGCCCAGCAGGGCCGAGATCGGGTGGCCGTTGGCGATGGCCTTGCCCCAGGACGACAGGTCGGGCTTCACGCCCACCAGCGCCCAGCTGCAGTCGCGGGCCAGACGGAAGCCGGCGCGCACGTCGTCTACGATCAGCAGGGCGCCGCGTTCGTCGCAGAGCTCGCGGGCGCGGCGGGCGTAGGCCGGGTCGGGCAGTTCCTGGTCGATGAAGGTGTCGTGCTTGATCGGCGAGGCGAAGATGCCGGCCAGGTCGTCGCCGGCTTCGCGGACCGCGGCCTCCAGGCTTTCGACGTCGTTGTACTCATAGAAGATCTGGTTGGCGCGATCGGCCTTGGTCACGCCGTTCTTCAGCGGCGTGCACCACGGGGCGGCGCCGTGATAGGCGCCCTTGGCCAGGACGATCGTATTCTTCTTGGTGTGATTGCGAGCGATCATCAGCGCCATGGTCGTGGCGTCCGTGCCGTTCTTGCAGAACATCGCCCAGTCGGCGTGGCTGACCTGGGCCGTCAGGGCCTCCGCCAGCTGCACCATGGCCTCGCCCGGCCCGGTCATGGTGTCGCCCTGACGCGCGCGGTCGAAATAGGCCTTGTCGATGCCGGCGTGGGCATAGCCGAACAGGTTGGGGCCATATCCGCACATGAAGTCGAGATAGCGGTTACCGTCGACGTCCCAGAGGTAGGCGCCCTGGGCGCGATCGAAAAACTGCGGGTAGTCGTCGGGCATCAGCATGACCGATTGGTGGCCGTACATCCCCCCGGGGATGACCGCTTGCGCCCGCTCGCGCAGGGCGGTGTCCTTGCTGTTCGTCCAAGCCATGTCGATCCCCTAAGATAGTTTTGACTATCATAGGTGAGCCGGCCTACTAATCAAGGACGTCACGGAGGCGATCGGCGATGAAGACCGGACTGCTCACCATCGGGCTGACGACACTGGATGTCGTGGCCAGCCCGATCGACCGCCTGCCCGAGGGCGAAGGCACCACCCTGATCCGCGGGATCGCCTGCGCGCCGGCGGGCACTGCGGGCGGCGCGGCCATGGTGGCGGCGACCCTGGGCGTTCCCGTGATGCTGGCCTCGGCGCTGGGCAGCGACCTCACCGGCCGCTTCGTCCGGATGGCGCTGGACGAGGCGGGCGTGGACACCACCCTGCTGCCCGTCCTGGACGGTATGCCGACATCGACGACGGTGCTGGCGGTCGACTCGCAGGGGCGCCGGCCCAACTTCCATGCCCTCGGTGCGGGGATGCTCGCGGCGGTGAACGAAGAAGTTCTCGCGGCGGCGCGTCGGGTGGGCTTCGTCCACTATGCCGGCGTCGGCGGGCCCAAGCTGGATGGCGGCGCCGGCGCGGAGCTGCTGCAGGCGGCGCATGAGGCGGGCGCCGTGGTAACCTGCGACCTCATCTCGCCCCAGGCCTCGGCGTTCGCTGAACTCGGACGCCTGCTGCCCTTCGTCGACTACTTCATGCCCAGCGCCGCCGAGGCCCTGGCGTTGACCGGATCGACAGACCTGGACGCCGCGGCCAACGCCTTCCTGGGGATGGGGGCCAAGGCCTGCATCATCAAGAACGGCGGCAAGGGATCCTATGCGGTGCTTCCCGAGGGCCGGTTCGCCCTGCCGGCGCACGTGATCACGCCGGTGGACACCACCAGCTGCGGCGACAGCTACTGCGCGGGCTTCATCGCGGCGCTGTCCCGCGGCTGGGCGCCGCTGGACGCCTGTCGCTTCGCCACCGCCACCGCGGCGCTGGTGGCGCAGGGGCTGGCCACGCTGGGCAAACTGAATAGCTTCGAGGCGACGGAGGCGGCCATGCGCGCCATGCCCCTGGCGGAGGTCGGCTGATGGCGGTTGCGATGGACGAGGGGCGGCTTCGCGCCCGCATGGCCGAGGTGATGAAGGCGATGGACGCCCGCGGCCTCAACCGCGGCACGTCAGGCAACCTTTCGGCCCGCTGTGGCGAGGCCATGCTGGTCACCCCCAGCGGCGTGCCGCCCGAACGCCTGACGGGCGACCAGATGGTGCTGGTGCAGCCCGATGGCTCGACCGCGGCGGGCGCTCTCAAGCCCTCCAGCGAGTGGCGGATGCACCAGCAGATCCTAAACCGCCGGCCCGACGCCAACGCGGTCGTCCACTGCCACTCCCGCCACGCCACGATCCTGGCCTGCGCCGGCCGCGAGATCCCCTCGATGCACTACATGGTCGCCGTGGGCGGCGGCTCCAGCGTACCCGTCGCGCCCTACGCCACCTTTGGCTCTGCGGAACTGGCGGAGGCGGTGGTCGAGGCCCTGGACGGTCGCGCCGCGGCGCTGATGGCCAACCACGGCCAGATCGTCGTCGCCCGCAACCTGGATGCCGGGCTCGCCATCGCCGAGGAGATCGAGGAGCAGGCCGCGATCTACTGGGGCACGCTGGCGATCGGCGGGCCGAAGCTGCTGAGCGAGGATGAGATGAACGTGATCCTGACCCGCTTCCGCAGCTACGGGCAGAAGGCGTGAGCGAGTCCGCGCCGATGGCCGGACCCACGCCGCTCAACCGCGCCGACGCCACGATCGCGCTGGGGGTCGGCGTCACCGCCCTGCTGATCGCGGGACTGCAGCCGGTCATCCTGGGCGGCCTTGAGCGGGAAGGGCGGCTGACCTCCTCGCAGATTGGCCTGGCGGCGACCGTCGAGTTGCTGGCCCTGGGCTTGGCTTGCGGCCTGGCGGCGGCGTTCCTCAAGCCCGACCGCGTGCGACTGAAGATGACGGTGGTCTGCCTCGCGCACGCGGCCGCCATGCTCGCCACCGCCTGGACCAGCGGCGTCGGCATCATCGCGCTCCGCACTGTGTCGGGCGTGTTTGCCGGGCTGATGCTGTGGATGGCGATCAGCATGATCTCTCGCGCCGAGCGGCCGGAGCGCGCTTCTGGCGTCTTCGTCACCGGCCAGACCCTGGCCCAGCTCGTGCTGGCCGCGGCCCTGCCGGCCACCGTGGTTCCCCGGTTCGGGATCAATGGCGCACTGGCAGTGCTGGCTGCGATCTCGGTGCTGACCGCCCTGGCTGCGGCGCTGGGTCCCGACCGGTTCGCGCCCTTACCGAAGCCCGAAGCCGGCCATGGGAAGTTGGGTCTACGTCCCTTTGCGGCCTTGGCCGCCGCCTTCCTTTGGCTGGCCTTCATCGTCGCCGTCTGGGTCTATCTCGAGCCGCTGGCCGCCCTGTCCGGCCTCACCCCGCAGCAGGCGGGTCTGGCCGTGGCGGTGGCGCTGGGACTTCAGGTGCTGGGTGGCGCGGCGGCGACCGTGGCGGGCCGACGCTGGCGTCCCGCGCCGGTGCTGATCGCGGTCGGTGCGGCCAATGCGGCGATCCTGGCGCTCCTGTGGAGCGGCCCGGGCGTCGTGGTGTTCATGGGCGCCGTGGCGGTCTTCGGCTTCCTCTGGCTGTTCGCCCTGCCGTTTCAGACCCTGCTGATCATCCAGGCCGACCCCACCCGCCGCGCGGCGATGCAGCTAGGCACAGCGCAACTGCTGGGCAGCAGCTTTGGTCCGCTGGCGGCGTCCTTCGTCGTTTCAGATGGCCACGTGACCCGCGCGATCGCGCTCTCGGCCGGCCTGCTGGCCGCGGCGGTTGGCTTGATCAGCGTCCTGGCGCTGTCCGGACGGACCCGCGGCTCGCAAGCTGGCGATAGTAGAGGCTGACCATCCAGCTCACCTCCTCGGCGACCGTGGCGTCGTCGAGGTCCGGATCCTCGAGGATCATCTCCACGGCGGCGTAGGTCATCTGCTCCGACAGCCGCATGGCCGTTCGCAGATGCTCGTCGCTGACGCTCGGATAGGCGTCGCGCAGGGCGCCGAACATCCTGTCCAGCACCAGGTTGCGCGAGGCCGTCCGCACCTCCTGCAGCACCGGCACGGCGCGGATGGCGCGCAGGATCCAAAGGCCCCCCGGATGGCCGCGCGTGATCGTGATCAGCTGCTTCTGCAGGCGGAGGTTCTTCTCGACCGTCTCGTCCAGGCTCTGGGCGGTGGCCCCGCCCTCGTCGATCCAGGCGAACACCGCCTCGTCCTGGGCCTGCATGAGGCGACGGGCCAGTTCCGAGATCAGGGCGTACTTGTTGGGGAAATACCGGTAGAGCGCCGGCGGTGTCAGGCCGGCGCGCTCGCAGACCAGGTTGGTGGTCAGGCGCTCGAAGCCCACCTCGGCCAGCAGTTCCCCCGCTGTCGCCAGGACCGCCTCATAGGTGGTCTTGCCGCGGGCGCGGGTCGGCAAGGACTTCGCGTCGAGCGACGGGGTCGTAACGGGGGCGACCGAGGTCGCATCTCGTTTCGGCATGGAGGGTCCTGGACGCCGCGAGGTCGACGCTTGAGCGATCTATATCAGCGTGATCGCGCGGCGGGAACGTGAAGGCCCCGGCGCGGATCGCGCCAGGGCCCTCCGGTCTCAGTAGTGGTAGCGCAGGAACACGCCCAGGCTACGCGGGCGGTTGAGGGTCATCAGATCCTCGCCCAGGCTGTCGATGTTCGAGATCGAGACCGTATAGGTCTTGTTGAACAGGTTGCGGGCGAACAGACCGGCCTCGATCTGCGCGTCCGGCGAACGCCAGCTGGCCTGGGCCCCGGCGATCCAAACTCCGTCCTGCGACAGCCGCGAGGCGTTCGAGTTGTCGAAGTAGATCTTCGACGAATAGGCCGCATCCACATTACCCACCAGCGAGGCGCCGGAAGCGAGGGGCAGGGTGTAGGTGGCGGCGGTGTTGAAGGTCACCTTCGGCGACTGGGGCAGGCGGTTGTCGCTGAAGTCCTGGCCTTCCGACTGATAGTCGCCGTACTTGGCGTCCAGCAGCGACAGGCCGGCGGTGATCTGCAGGTTCTGGGTCGGCCGGGCCGTGATTTCGGCCTCGGCGCCGTAGACCTTCGAGCTGGCGGCGTTGTCGAGCACCAGCACGGTCACGCCGCCCCGCAGCGCCTGCGCGAACACCTGCTGGTTCTGGTAGTCGTAGTAGAACGCCGACAGGTTCAGCCGCAGGCGGCGGTCCAGCAGTTCCGACTTCACGCCGACCTCGAAGGCGTCGAGCGTCTCGTTGTCGTAGGGCTCCAGCTCGTCGGGCGTGGTCGCCAGGCCGCCGAAGAAGCCGCCCGACTTATAGCCGCGGTTGTAGGTGGCGTAGACGCTGGCGTCCGGGGTCAGCTCGTAGCGCAGGCCCAGACGGCCGGACCAGTCGGAGAAGGTCTTGCTCTGCTTGGAGGCCAGCAGGACGATCGAGCCTTCGGCCGTGCTGCGGTAGTCGAAGTCCTTGTCGTCGGCCGACCAGCGCAGGCCGACGGTGGCCGTCAGCTTGTCGGTGAGGGCGTAGTCCGCCTGGCCGAACACCGCATAGCCCTTGGTCTTCTGGGTGTAGGGGTGACCGAACACCGCGACGCTGTTGGCCAGGTCGAAGCCGGTCGGGTTGGTCGGCGA
>JAIXTR010000512.1 GCA_027483845.1 Caulobacteraceae bacterium
CGCCGCCCACGACGCTGGTGGCGTAGGTCGTCTTGGGCGTGGTCGGGGTGACGATCTTGTTCATCTCAACCACGGTCGTCCCCATGGCCGCCATCGGGTTCACCAGACCGTAGGCGCCGTAGCTATGGCCGCCGGGACCCTTGAAGGTGATGCGATAGCGCTTCGAACCGACGGCGCCGAAGGTCACCCGATCGGCGGCGGTCCCGTCCATCGAGAAGAAGGCGGCGACGCGGTCCTTGTACTTGCCCTTGGTGAAGATGTAGCGGACGCCGCGCAGGTCGCCGGGGCCTTCCTCGCCCACATTTCCGACGAACAGGATGTCCCGCTTGGTCTTGATCTTGGCGGCGTCGAGGGCGCGGATATAGCCCAGCAGCACGGCCAGGGAGTGGGTGTCGTCCCCGATCCCGGGGGCCGATAGCTTGGTCCCCTCGCGACGGACCTTCACCGGCGTGCCCTCCGGGAACACGGTGTCCAAGTGGGCGGCCAGAACCACCAGGGGGGCGCCGGCGGGGCCCGTTCCGCGCCGCAGGCCCATGACATTGCCCTCGGCGTCCATCTCCACGTCGGTGAGACCGTGGGCCTTCAACATCGCCATGTAGGCCTTGGCGCGCGCCTCTTCCTTGAAGGGCGGGGCGGGGATTTCGGTGAGCGTGATGGTGTCGTCGACGATGCGGTCGTGCTCGCGGTCCAGGGTCGCGACGGCTGCCTTGAAGCTGGAGTTGGCGCGGATGGTCTGGATCGTCCTGTCGGCGTTGACCGGCTTGATTGCGGCGGTCGAGCCCGTCGCCAGGACGAGCGAGAGAACGGCGGCCAGGCCGTGCCGCGAGATGCGTAACATCGTGGTGGAATCCTTGCCCGAGAGACCCGTCATTTCAGCCGATCCGTCCGTCTTTCGCTAGGGCGGGTGGCAGGTTCTTTCGCATTACCGGGATTTAATGCCGCGATCGATCCCCGCCGCACTTGCCCGGTCCGCGCCACGACCTCTAAGCCTTCGCGTCACGCAATCGAAATAGGGGTGTGTCGCTGTGCAGAACCGTCGTCAGCTGATGATCGCCGCGGGAGCCCTGGCGGCGCTTGGGGCTACACGGGCCACGGGCCAGCCGATGTCCGGGGCGGACGCCCAGCTGACAGCGCTGCTTGACCAGGTGTTCCAGGAGACGCTGGACGACAGCCCCGAGCTGGTCACGTCCCTCGGCCTGGACAAGGGCGACCGGGCGGCGGCCAAGAGCCAGCTGCACGACGCCTCGCTGGCCGGCGCGGCCAAGCGGGCGGCGCGCACAGGCGACCAGCTTCGACGGCTGAAGGCCATCGACCGCAGGCAACTGAGCGGCATGGCGGCAGTGAACTATGACACTCTGCTGTTCGAGCTGCAGACCACCGACGACGGCAACCGGCGCTTCGCCTATCCGTCCGGCGGCAGCCCCTACATCCTGGCCCAGATCTGCGGCGCTTGGCAGGACACCCCCGACTTCCTGGACAGCCAGCACACCATCGAGACGCGCGAGGACGCCCAGGCCTATCTGGCGCGGCTCGAAGCGTTCGCTGGAATGATGGACGACGAAATCGAGCGGGTGCGCCACGATGTGGGCCTGGGCGTCATCCCGCCGGACTTCGCCCTGGCTGGCGCGATCAAGGGCATGAGCGTCCTCCGCCAGTCGGCGGACAAGTCCACCCTGGTGCTGTCCGTGGCGAACCGCGCCAAGGCCAAGGGGCTGGCTGGGGACTGGGCGGCGCAAGCGACCGCGATCTACGACGGCAAGGTCATCCCGGCCCTGGATCGCCAGATGGCGCTGCTGGAGAGCCTGAAGGCCAAGGCCAACCACGACGCGGGCTGCTGGAAGCTGCCCGACGGCGAGGCCTACTACGCCCACATGCTGCACGCCCAGACGACCAGCAACATCACGCCGGCCGAGGTGCACAAGCTGGGCCGGGACGTAACGGCTGAACTGTCGGCCCGCGCCGACGTGCTCTTCAAGGAGCTTGGCTATACGCGGGGCACTGTCGGCGAACGCTACATTGCTCTCTATGAGAGCAAGAAGGGCGTCTATCCGAACACCGACGCGGGCAAGACCCAGATCATCGCCGACCTGAACAAGGTGGTGCAGGCGATGCAGAAGCGCCTGCCGGAACAGTTCGGGACCTTGCCCAAGGCGCCGCTGGAGATCCGGCGTATCCCGGCCGCTACGGAGGGCGGGGCGTCCACCCATTACGAGTCCCCCAGCCTGGATGGCTCGCGGCCGGGGGTCTATTGGCTGAACCTGCGCGACACAGCCGAGAGCCCCTACTGGTTCCTGCCCACGACGACCTACCACGAGGGGGTCCCAGGCCATCACATGCAGATCAGCATGCAGCGGGAGGCCGACCTGCCGATGATCCGGCGGGTGATGGGCTTCGGCGCCTACGCGGAAGGCTGGGCGCTCTATTCCGAGCAGGTGGTCCAGGAAATGGGCCTCTACAAAGGAGAGCCGCTGAACGAGCTCGGCTATATCCACGACGCCCTGCTGCGCTCGGCGCGGCTGGTCACCGACAGCGGCCTGCACAGCCTGAAATGGAGCCGCGAGAAGGCCATCGCCGAGATGCGGGCCATCGAGGGGGATCCGGAGCCGCTCGCCGCCCAAGAGATCGAGCGCTATTCCGTGTGGCCCGGCCAGGCCTGCAGCTACATGGTGGGCAAGGTCACGATCCTGCGTCTGCGGGAGAAGGCCAAGGCGGCCCTGGGCGCCAAGTACGATCCTCGCAAGTTCCACGACGCCGTGCTGCTCTCCGGCTCCATGCCGCTGACCGCGCTCGAGAACGTCGTTGACCTCTACATCGCCAAGACCAAGGGCTGAGAACCGCATGAACGCCATCGACCGCCGCCGCTTCCTCGTCACCACGGCCGGGGCCGCGCTGGCCACGGCCGCACCGGCCCTTGCCCAGTCCGGATCCGAAGACACCAAGCTTCGGGCTCAGCTCGACAAGATGTTCGAACAGACGGTGGACGACAGCCCGCGCTTCGCCACCTCTCTGGGCCTCGACAAGGGCGCCCGCGCTGCCCTCAAGAGCCAGCTGGACGACAACTCCGCGACCGGAAAGGCTCGGCGGCTGGCGCGGGCGCGGCGCTGGGTGAATGAGCTCAAGGCTATCGACCGGACCAAGCTGTCGGCCGGGCCGAAGGTCGATCTCGACGTGGTGCTCTATGCGAACGAGCAAGCCGTGCGGAACGGCGACAAATACAAGTTCGGCGACGTCGGCGGCAACTTCAGTCCCTACGTGATCAGCCAGCGGGGCGGGGCCTACGCCAACGTGCCCGACTTCCTGGACAGCCAGCACAAGGTGGCCAACGCCGAGGACGCTCAGGCCTATCTCGCCCGCCTGTCAGCCTTCGCCAAGGCCATGGACAACGACGTGGCCCGCCAGAAGGCCGACGTCGCCATGGGCGTCATCCCGCCGGACTTCGTGTGCGACCTGTCGCTGGGCCAGATGAAGTCGCTGCGCGACCAGCCGGCCAACAAGGTGATCCTGACCGCCTCCCTCGCCAAGAAGGCCGCCGCCGCGAAGCTTGACGGTGACTGGGCGGGGCGCGCGCAGAAGATCGTCGAAACCGAGGTCTATCCGGCGCTGGACCGACAGATCGCCGCCATGCAGGCCGTCCGCGCCAAGGCCAAGCCGGACACCGGCGTCTGGGCGCTGCCGGGCGGAGACGCCTACTACGCCGACGCGGTGAAGGCCTCGACGACCACGAACTATTCGCCCGAGGAGGTGCACCAGCTCGGCCTGACCCAGGTGGCTGAGATTGCCGCCCGGCTGGACACGATCCTCAAGGCGCAGGGTATGACCCAGGGCACGGTGGCCCAGCGGCTGATGAAGCTGAACGAAGACCCCGCACAGGTCTATCCGGCGACGGACGCCGGCCGCGAGCGGATGCTGGCGGACCTGAACAGGGACGTGGCCGACCTCTACGGTCTGCTACCGCGTGTGTTCAACACGCTGCCCAAGGCCAAGGTCGAGGTGCGCCGGGTTCCGGTGTTCATCCAGGACGGCGCGGCGAACGGCTACTACCAATCCGCGGCCCTGGACGGCTCGCGGCCGGCGGCCTTCTACATCAACCTGAAGGAAACGGCGGACTGGCCGCGGTACAATCTCAAGACCTTGGCGGTCCACGAGACGGTGCCTGGTCACCACCTGCAGATCGCCCTGGCCCAGGAGAGCACGCGGATTCCGATCCTGCGCCGGGCGGGGTTCGGCTTTTCGGCGTTCTCGGAGGGTTGGGCGCTCTACGCCGAGCAACTGGCCGACGAAATGGGCGCCTACGAGGGCGATCCGCTGGGCCAAGCTGGCTACCTGCAATCGCTGCTGTTCCGGGCCGCGCGGCTCGTGACCGACACGGGCATCCACTACAAGCGCTGGGGCAGGGCCAAAGCCACCCAGTACATGGTCGACACCATCGGCAACACGCCCAGCCGCGCCCAGCGGGAGGTCGAGCGCTACTTCTCCTCGCCCGGCCAGGCCAATAGCTACAAGGTGGGCCACACGGTCTGGGCCAAGGTGCGTGAGGACGCCAAGCGCAGGCTGGGGCCCAAGTTCGACCTCAAGGCCTACCACGACGCAGTCCTGCTCTCGGGCGCCATGCCGTTGACCGTGCTGGAGCGTCACGTGCAGGACTGGGTCATCAGCCAGGCCTAGACCCGTGCAGGCCGTTCGCCTGGGCTTAACCGTACCGGTGTTATGTCGGTCGGCATGTCAATGGAAGTCGTCAACGGCTACGTCTGCCGCAACTGCACGGACGTGGCCTACGCCAAGAAGGGCGTCGACCCGGCACGTCCGAAGGATGGGCCGCAGGGCGTCTACGCGACCGAGAGGGCTGGCGAGCCGGCCGCGGAGCGCGGCGCTGCGGTGACCTTCGGCGGCGGGTTGACCCCGCCGGAGGCGTCGGCGGCGCCCGTAAACTACGCGCCAGGCGCGAACCTGAATCTGCGGGTCTAGAACCAGCCCGCCGCCTTGAGGGGCGCGGCCTGGCCTCGGCTGATCGGGACGAGGAGGCCGCAGGTCAGGCGCGCCTCGCCGCGACCGCGCAGCCACCTCACCTCGTGGATAGCGTCGGCGGCGACCCACCAGGAGCGATGGGTCCGGAAGCCGGGCGTATCCCGCAATTCGTCCAGCGCGTCGCCGAAGCGGGCGGTGATCAGTTCCTGGCCGGCGTCGGTGTGAACCCGGAGGTAGTGATCCTCGGCCTCGAGGGCGATCAGCCGCGCCGCCCTTCGCTTGGCCGACAGACGCAGCCGGAACGCCGCCGTGGGATCGGGCGCAGCGTCGGGCGTTGGACGCGTGGGCGGCAGCGGCGGGCTCGAGGAGGCCTGGCCCCAGGCGAGTTGGCGCAGGGCCATGGTGGCGAACGAGACGACGAACACATTCAGCGCCAGGATGGCGGCGCCGTGGGCGTCGAGGCTGCCGCCGAACATCTGATGGTTGACCGTCCAGACCAGCGCCGTCACGGGAGCCGTCATCAGCGTGCTGACCAGCAACAGGCGGGGCCAGAACCCCGCGACAACGTGTCGGATCTGACTGTCGACCGCGATCCCAATCAGCCCGCCGCCGACCATGCAGATCAGCCAGTACGGCAGGCCGACCGTGAGCGGTCGCATGGCCGTCTCGAAGGGCCCGAGCAGCGCCATCACGACCCCGACCGCCGCCAGCAGGGCCAGCTCGGCGCTGGCGCGGCGCAGCCATGACGGGGCGGACAGGACGGGCATGCTGGCTCCAGCGCGGTACGTTCGCGCAAGTCTGCCACGACCCGCGAGCCGCGCGAATCCGTTCGCGCAGAAACGGCGCCGTTCACGTCTCCGGGCTTGATCGTCCCGCCCTCCGCGGCGCGTCGATGGCGTCGATGCTGATGGAGGTGGCCGATGACTGGCGCGAGATTTTGGAGTTTGTGGACACCGGCGGCGCTGCTGAGCGTGGCCGTCGCGGGCTATGCCTACTACTTCGCCCCGCAGGTTCATAATTTGGGGCCGCAGGTCGTCGCCAACCTTTTCGCGCGACCCTGGCTGACCCTGCATGTGGCCGCCGCCGGCACGGCCCTGCTGGTCGGCGTGTTCCAGTTGCTGCCGGCCGTGCGCGCCCGCAGGTCTGTGCATCGGGTTCTAGGGCGCATCTATGCCGCGGCCTGTGTCCTGGGTGGGGCGGCCGGATTCATGCTGGCGCTGGGGACCACCGCCGGCCCGGTCGCCGCCTGGGGCTTCGGCGTGCTGGCGCCCCTCTGGATCTTCACCACCGTGCAAGGCGTGCGCGCGGCCCGGGCGCGCCGGCCCGACCTTCACCGCCGCTGGATGATCCGGTCCTTCGCGCTCACCTTCGCGGCCGTGACGCTGCGGATCTACCTGCCGCTAGGGATGATTGCAGGGCTCGACTTCAAGCAGATCTACGTGCTCACGGCCTGGATATCGTGGGCGCCAAACCTGCTGCTGGCCGAGCTCTACCTGCGCGGGAGCGCGCCCGCGTCGATGCTGATCGCTGCTGCTGACACACAGCTGTCAGCAGGGGCCGCGCGTAATGCCCGTAGAGCTTGAGGGAGACAGCCATGACCGACCTGACCTTCTACACCCATCCCATGTCGCGCGGACGGATCATCCGCTGGATGCTGGAGGAGGTGGGACAGCCATACGAGACCCAGCTCCTGGACTACGACAACGCCATGAAGGGCCCTGCCTATCTGGCGGTGAACCCGATGGGCAAGGTGCCGGCCATCAAGCATGGCGACACGGTGGTGACCGAATGCGCCGCGATTTGCGCTTATCTGGCCGACGCCTTCCCGCAGGCGGGCCTGGCGCCGCCGACAAGCAGCCGCCTGCGTGGGACCTACTATCGCTGGCTGTTCTTCGGCGCCGGACCGATCGAACAGGCGGTCAGCCTGAAGTCCCTGGGGATCGAGGTTCCCGCCGAGAAGGAACGGATGCTGGGCTGTGGCTCCATGGCCCACGTCCTGGATGCGCTGGAGGGCGCGCTGGACGGCCGCGATCATCTCGTCGGCGACAGCTTCACGGCGGCCGACCTCTACATCGCCTCGCACCTCGGCTGGGGCATGCAGTTCGGCTCGATCGAGGCGCGACCGAACTTCGAGCGCTATGTCGCCCTGCACGACGCCCGCCCGGCGGCCAAGCGCGCGGTGGACATCGACGACGGCCTCATCGCGGCGCAGACCCAGCCCGCTGAATGAGGTCGAACTTCGTGCCGTAGAGGTCCTCGAACACCGCCACGGTCCCATAGGGTTCGTGGCGGGGGGCCTCCAGGAAGCGGACCCCGGCGGCGGTCATCCGCGCATGATCGCGAGCGAAGTCGTCGGTCTCCAGGAAGAGGAAGACTCGTCCGCCGGCTTGGCGGCCGACCGCCTCGATCTGATCGCCGACCGCCCGCGCCAGCAGCAGCCCAGCGTCCGACCCCGGTGGCCGGACCAGCACCCAGCGCTTGCCGCCGCCCATGTCGGTGTCCCCGACCAGTTCGAAGCCGGCCTTGCCGACGTAGAAGGCGAGGGCTTCGTCATAGTCGCGGACGAGGAGAGCGATGTGGGCCAGGCGCTGCATGACGCAGGCCTAGCCCGATTCACTTAAGCCCGAGCGCCCTGCGCCGCCTCGGCCGCCAAGCGACCATGCAGTTCGCTCATATGGTCGAAATCGGCCTCGAAGGCGCCCAGTCCCTGGGTCAGACCCCGCAGTTCGGAGATCAGATCCTGGCGCTCACTCTGCGGGAGATAGGCTTCGATCCGCTCCCAGCCGCGCCAATCTTCGCGCGGACCCAGCCCCAGGATCTGTCCGCGTCGCGCGGTGAGGGCGGAGGTGACATGGCTTGCGCTGGTCGATGGCGAGTACACGACCAGCTTCTCGATCGGCTCGAGCAGGGTGGAGCCGACTGCCTTCAACGCCTCCTCGATCCCGATCCGCCCCGCCGTTCGAAACGCCATTTCCGAACTGTCCACCGCATGGGTCATGCCGTCGACCAGGGTGACCTCGAGGTCGGTCACCGGGAACCCGAGCGGGCCCTTGAGCAGGCCATCGCGGACGCCAGCTTCGACGGCGGGGATCCACGCCTTCGGGACCGCCCCGCCGACCACCTTCGACTGGAACACGACGCCGGAGCCCCGTGGAAGCGGACGGACCTCCAGGGTGACGTCGGCGAACTGGCCGTGGCCACCCGATTGCTTTTTGTGACGCGCGCGCTGTGTGGTCGCGGCGGCGACCGTCTCGCGGTAGGGCGTCCGCGGCTGAACCGCGTCGATCTCCACCCCATAGCGGCGTTTCAGCCGTTCCAGGGCTAGGCGGACATGGCCTTCGCCCTGGCCGGCCAACAGGACCTGCCGCTGCTC
>JAIXTR010000125.1 GCA_027483845.1 Caulobacteraceae bacterium
GTGGCCGGCCATATGGGCTGACCGCCGTGCGAATGGGGGAGGCGGCACAGGTGCAGGACGACGGAAACGGGTTCGTCCACCTGCGGGTCCGATCCGCCTATTCGCTGCTCGAAGGGGCCATCAAGGCGGACAAGATCGGCGGCCTGGCGAAAGCCGATGGCATGCCGGCGGTGGCGATCGCGGATCGCGCCAATCTGTTCGGGGCCCTGGAGTTTTCGGTCGCCACCAAGGGCGACGGAGTCCAGCCGATCATCGGGTGCGCCCTGCCGGTGAAGGGTATCGGCGAGCCGCTGGTCGACCGCTGGGCCAAGATGCCCACGGTCATGCTGCTGGCCCAGAACGAGCGGGGCTATCTCAACCTCTGCGAACTGTCGTCGTTCGCCTATCTGGAGATCGAGGCCAGTGAGGATCCGCACGTCTCGTGGGAGCGGATCACGGCCTATTCCGAGGGGCTGATCCTGTTGTCGGGCGGCCCCGACGGACCGGTCGATCACCTGCTGGCGGCGGGCAAGGTCAAGGAGGGCCGGGCGGCCCTGGCCGAGATGAAGCGGGTGTTCGGCGACCGGTTCTATGTCGAGCTGCAGCGGCACGGAACGCCGGCGGAAGCCGTGGCCGAGGGCGAGCTGGTGGCCTTCGCCTATGAGGAGGACGCCCCCCTCGTCGCCACCAACGACGTCTATTTCAAGCACGCCAAGGCCTATGCGGCGCACGACGTGCTGCTGTGCATCGCCGACGGCAGCTTCGTCGGCCAGGACGAGCGGCGTCGGGTGACCCCCGAGCATGGGTTCAAGTCCCAGGCCGAGATGCGGGCGCTGTTCGCCGACCTGCCGGAAGCCTGCGACAACACCCTGGATATCGCGCGGCGCTGCGCCTTCATGGTCAACAAGCGCGACCCGCTGCTGCCGCGCTTCCCCGGCAGCGATGGGCGGACCGAGGCCGAGGAGCTGGCCTATCAGGCGCGCGAAGGGCTGAAGCTGCGGATGGCGGCCGGCCGCGCCAACATCTTCCCCGAGGCCGACTACGAGGCCAGGCTGGAGCGGGAGATCCAGGTGATCACCCAGATGGGGTTCCCCGGCTACTTCCTGATCGTGTCGGACTTCATCAAGTGGGCGAAGGCGCGGGGCATCCCGGTGGGGCCCGGACGGGGGTCTGGCGCCGGTTCGCTAGTGGCCTATTCGCTGACCATCACCGACCTGGACCCGCTGCAGTACGGCCTGCTGTTCGAGCGATTCCTGAACCCGGAGCGGGTGTCGATGCCCGACTTCGACATCGACTTCTGCCAGGAGCGGCGGGAGGAGGTGATCTCCTACGTCCAGCAGCGCTATGGCCGCGACAAGGTCGCCCAGATCATCACCTTCGGCACCCTGCAGGCGCGGGCCGTGCTGCGCGACGTGGGCCGGGTGCTGCAGCTGCCGCTGGGACAGGTGGACCGACTGGCCAAGATGGTGCCGGCCAACCCCGCCAACCCGGTGACCCTGGCGCAGGCCATCGAGATCGAGCCCCGCCTGCGGGAGGAGCGCAAGCGCGACGAGGGCGTGGCGCGCCTGCTGGAGATCTCGCTCGAGCTGGAGGGGCTGTACCGCAACGCCTCGACCCACGCCGCCGGCGTGGTGATCGGCGACCGGCCCCTGACCCACCTGACGCCGCTGTACCGCGATCCGCGTTCCGAGCTGCCCGCCACCCAGTTCAACATGAAGTGGGTGGAGAGCGCGGGCCTGGTGAAGTTCGACTTCCTGGGCCTGAAGACCCTGACGGTGATCGATCGGGCGCAGAAGTACCTGGAGAAGCGCGGCGCGGGCGTGGACATGGCCGCCCTGCCGCTGGACGACGGGCCGTCCTACGAGCTGATGAGCAACGCCCAGACCATCGGCGTCTTCCAGCTTGAAGGGCAGGGGATGCGCGACACCCTGCGCCAGCTGCGCCCAGGGTCGATCGAGGACGTCACCGCCATCGTGTCGCTGTACCGACCGGGTCCGATGGACAACATCCCGGCGTTCGTGGACTGCAAGTTCGGCCGCAAGCCGATCGACTATCTGCACCCCACCCTCGAGGGCGTGCTGAAAGAGACCTACGGCATTATCGTCTATCAGGAACAGGTGATGCAGATCGCCCAGATCCTGGCGGGCTACAGCCTGGGCGAAGCCGACCTTCTGCGCCGCGCCATGGGCAAGAAGAAAAAGGAGGAGATGGACCTCCAGCGGGCGCGGTTCGTGTCCGGGGCCGAGGCCAAGGGCGTCTCGGGCGCCCAGGCCGGCTCGATCTTCGACCTGGTGGACAAGTTCGCGGGCTACGGCTTCAACAAGTCCCACGCCGCCGCCTACGCCGTGGTCAGCTACCAGACGGCCTGGCTGAAGGCGAATGCGCCGGTGGAGTTCTTCGCCGCCTCGATGAGCCTGGATATCGCCAACACCGATAAGCTGTCGGTGTTCTACCAGGACGCCAAGCGCTTCGGGGTGAAGATCCGCCCGCCCTGCGTGAACCGCTCCATGGCTGACTACGACGTGCAGGACGGCGAGGTGCTGTATGCGCTGGGCGCGATCCGCAATGTCGGCATGCAGGCGATGGAGCATGTGGTGCAGGTGCGCCGCGAAGGCGGGCCGTTCGCGGACATCTTCGACTTCGTGGAGCGGGTGGACCCCAAGCAGGTCAACAAGCGCACGTTCGAGACCCTGGCCCGGGCCGGCGCCTTCGACGAGATCCATCCGAACCGCGCCGAGCTGATCGCGGCGGCCGACGTGCTGACCGGCCACAGCCAGGCGCTGGCGGCCGACCGGGCGGAGGGCCGGGCCAGCCTGTTCGGCGACACCCACCGGCCCAAGATGCCGCGCCGGGAGGCCTGGACGCCGACGGAGCGCCTCGACGAGGAGTTGGCGGCAGTGGGCTTCTATCTGTCGGGCCACCCGCTGGACGACATGGTCGACGCGCTGCGCCGCAAGCGGACCGACCTTCTGACGGACGCCATCGCCAAGGCCATCGGCGGGGCCGAGGCGCTGCGGATGGCCGGGGTGATCCGTCGCAAGCAGGAGCGCCCGTCGCGGTCGGGCGAGAAGTTCGCCTTCGTGACCTTCTCCGATCCCACCGGGGAGTACGAGGTGCTGTTTCCGCCCGAGTCCCTGCGGAAGTGCCGCGACATGCTGGAGCCGGGCAAGGCGGTGTCGCTCCGCGTGCGCTGCAAGGCCAGCGACGGGGAGGTGCGCTTCTTCGGCGAGAGCGTCGAGCCGGTCGAGAAGACGATCGAGAACGCGGTGGCGGGGCTGCGGGTGCACATCTCCCCGCAGAGCGCGGAGATCGAGGCGATCAAGAAGCGCCTGGGCGTCAGCAATGGCCGGGGCGGCGAGATCGTCCTGACCGCGCAGCTGGGCGGCGGCCGCGAAGTGGAGCTGAAGCTTCCTGGTCGGTTCACGCTGGATGGCGCCGTGCGGGGAGCGATCAAGACCGCGCCGGGCGTGGTCTTCGTCGAAGAACTGTGAGGCGGCTGGCCGCAGTCGTGGCGTTGGGCGCTGCGGCGATGTGCGCAGAGGCGCGCGCGGCGCCGCCGTCAACGCTGTACGACGTGGTGACCTGGGCTGAGGCTCGCCTGACCGGCGCCAGCGACTGGGCCGTCCTGGGCTTCAACAGCCTGGCGGTGACCTTCGGCAGCCCGACCGGGGCCACGCTGTGGGACAACGGCCTGGTCGAGGGCGATGTCCGCCAGGAGTTCTTCGAACCGATCGAGCGGGATGGCTACATCCTGCGCTCGACGATGGGGCGGTGGACGGTGGACTGCGCGCGCCAGCGCTACGCAATCCTTCGCCTGACGCTCTACGCCCGGAACGATCTCAAGGAGCAGTTGGCCGAGCAGGAGATCGAGCCGCCGGTCTGGTTCGCGCGGGACCGAATCTCGGAGCACGCCATCGACGGCATGTGCCAGGCGGCGGGAAAGGTCCCGCGCCCTGCGTCCCCGCGGTAAGTGATTTTCAACTGGATGATGTCGATCATCATCGCCACAATCCAAGAGGGTCCAGAGGGGGCGATGTCATGAAGTACGCTATCGGTCTGATTGCAGCCCTGGCGCTGGTCGGCGGTCCTGCCGCGGGGCAGGGGACCTTCGGTTCGCAGCCGCGGCAGACTTTCAATCCGGGCGGCGGACCGGCGCCGTCCGGGGCGCCGTCCCGACCGTCCAGCTACGGGGCGCCCGCCACGTCCGGTGGGCCGTCTTCGCGCTACCAGACCCCGCAGCGGATCTACGGCGCGCCCGAGGCGCCCAAGGCCGAGGGCTTCAAACCCTATAAGCCGTTCACCGGCGGCTCGACCTATGCGAGCCCCTACAGCGGCAGCAAGCCGGCGGGGGCCAAGGATTGCGAGCGCAGCGTCTACACCAACGCCTGCAAGCCGTAGGCGTGTCGGTCGTCCGCCAGCCGGGTTGATTTTCAGGGCTTTTGGCCCTACATGCGCCGCTCCAATCCACACGCAGGTGTTCGGCTTGGTCGGGGAGACATCCCGTCCCAGTCCGTTCCGGTCCTCTTCGGAGGGTTTACCTGCGGCGGTCCAACCGGAAGAAAGACGAGATACAGACTATGGCTCTGCCCGAATTCTCCATGCGCCAA
>JAIXTR010000417.1 GCA_027483845.1 Caulobacteraceae bacterium
CGGGGTGAAGGGCATCAGCCTGTTCCTCGCCAACAAGTTCGAGGTGAAGGACGACGGCACGCTGGGCGGTCGCAACGACTTCCGCCCTGCCTCCATCGAGCACAAACTGGGCATCCACGCCTCGCCCACCTGCGTCATGCTCTACGAGGGCGCGCAGGCCGAGCTGGTCGGTGAGCTGGGCAAGGGTCTGGCCCATATGTTCGTGATGATGAACGCCGCGCGTCTGCAGGTCGGCGTCCAGGGCGTCGGCATCGCCGAGCGCGCGTTCCAGCAGGCGCTGGCCTTCACCCAGGACCGCAAGCAGGGCCGCACGGTCTGGGAGGCCGACGGCGCGATCTACGGCCACCCGGACGTCCGCCGCACCCTGATGCTGATGAAGGCCAAGATCGAGGCCGCCCGCGGTATCTGCCTGACCACCGGCGTCCTCGCCGACATCGCCCACCGCGCCGACGACGCCGACGAGCGCGCGGCCGCCAAGGCGCGGCAGGAAATGCTGACCCCCATCGCCAAGGCCTGGTCCACCGACGTCGGCGTCGAGGTGGCGTCTCTCGGTGTGCAGTTGCATGGCGGAATGGGCTTCATCGAGGAAACCGGCGCGGCCCAGCACTATCGCGACGCTCGGATCGCCCCGATCTACGAAGGCACCAACGCGATCCAGGCCCTGGATCTGGTTGGCCGCAAGGTGCGGCTGAACCAGGGCGCCGCCATGCGGGCCCTCTGCGCCGAGATGGCGGCGAGCGCGTCGAGCCTGAACGACAGCCCCGGCCTCGCCCCCGTGGGCCACCGGCTGGCCGCCGGCGTCGCGGCGCTGGAGCGGGCCACCGACGCCCTGCTGGCCGGTGACAACGCCAACGCCGCCACGGTCGCCACGCCCTACCTCAAGCTGGCCGGCGACGTGGTGGGCGGCTGGATCCTGGCCCGTCAGGCCCTGGCCGCCGCCGGGTCGGACGATCCGTGGCTGGTCAGCAAGGGCGCCTTGGCGCGGCTCTACGCCAGCCAGGTGCTGACCCAGGCGTCCGGTCTGGCCGACGCCATCACCGAGGGCGGCGTCGACGACCTGGAGGCCACCTCGGCGATGGCCCTGGCCGGCTGACGGCTCAAGCCGCGGCCAGCGCAGGTCGTGCAGCGCCGGGTCCAGGCCCCGGCCCATCAGGTCGATGAAGTTGTCGCGGTAGAACGCCTGCCGCGCGCCGGCGTCTACGCCGGCCAGGTTGTCGTTGAACCGCTTCAGCGGATTGCGGCCGCCTTCGATGTGCGGGAAATCGGACGAGAACAGCACCATCTCCGGACCGGAGTTGGCGATAATCCAGGCGACGTCCTCGTGCGGATAGGGCGTGACCCGCAGCTGTCGGCGCAGGATCTCGCTGGGTGTGGCCGATAGCGACTGCAGCCGCGCCTCGCGCCCGAAGGCCGCGCAGCCTGAATCCAGGAACTTCATCAGGCTGGGCAGCCAGGAGGCGCCCAGCTCGATCGCCCCGAACTTCAGCCGCGGGAAGCGGTCGAACACCCCGTCGATCACCAGCGCCGATAGGGTCTGCCAGACGCTGAGCGGAATCGCCATGAAGCTCAGCGACGTGAAGTTCTCGTCCCCGCCATGGAAGTCCTTCACGAACGGCAGCCCGTTCTCCAGGTAGTCGGGGTGCATCTTCTCCTCCCCGCCCACGTGGAACAGAATCGGCAGCCCCGCCTCCTGCGCCACCGCCCACAGGGCGTCCAGCTCCCGGTGGCTGGGGGAGAAGCCGGGCGGATGGCGTGACGGGACCATCAGTCCCTTGGCGCCGAGGGCGATGGCCTCCCGCGCGATCTCCGGCGCCCGGGCCCGATCGATCAGCGGCACGTAGCCGGTGGCCAGCAGGCGGCGGTCCACCGAACAGAACTCGGTCATCATCCGGTTGTGGGCGCGGGCGGTCTCGACGGCCAGTTCGACCTCGCCCATCTGCTCCAGCCCGAAGTTCGACAGGCAGG
Source organism: Caulobacteraceae bacterium (assembly GCA_027483845.1). GTDB lineage: Bacteria > Pseudomonadota > Alphaproteobacteria > Caulobacterales > Caulobacteraceae > Phenylobacterium. The sequence continues at coordinate 1,966 of JAIXTR010000417.1, forward strand.
CCGTCGTGAACACCAGCTGCGAGGCGAAACCCAGATAATCCAGCGTCGCCGGCCGATCCGCCGCCTCGAAGGCCCCCAGCGCCTCATAGTTCTTGCGCAACAAGATGTTGGCCTCGGCGCCGGCGCGGAACTCGGGGTCCTTCGCCTTGTCCGCGGCCTTGGCGAACCACTCCGGCAGCACGTCCTTCCGCCCGGTCTTCTCCGCGAACGCCGCCCGGAACCTCGGGTCCAGATAGCGGTTGATCGTGCCCGGCAGCTCCATGATGTGGCTGTCCGCATCGTGCACGGTCTGGCCTTCGACATAAGCCATGGCGCATCCTTCCCAGATGAGTGGTCTTCTTTCCGAACATTCCGACCCTTCGAACCCGGCGCGTCAAGGATTCTGGGCTCGCCACCCCGCGGAGGTCGCAGCCGACCTGATCGGTTGGTCGGTGTTCGTCGATGGGGTCGGCGGGCGGATCGTCGAGACCGAGGCCTACCACCACGAGGACCCTGCCTCGCACAGCTACGCCGGCCCGACGCCGCGCAACGCGGTGATGTTCGGGCCGCAGGCCCACGCCTACGTCTATCGCTCCTACGGCATCCACTGGTGCCTGAACTTCGTCTGCTGGCAGGGCGCGCCGGGGGGCGGGGTGCTGATCCGCGCCCTGGAGCCAACGGCGGGCCTGGACATCATGGCCGAGCGCCGCGGTCTTGCTGATCCCAGGGCCCTGGCCTCCGGCCCCGGCAAGCTCGGTCAGGCCCTGGGCGTCACCCGCGCCCATAACGGCCTCGCCCTGACGTCCCCGCCCTTCGCCATGCGCTCCGGACCGCGGCCGGAGCTGGTTATCGGCCCGCGCATCGGCATCAGCAAGGCCGTCGATCTGCCCTGGCGCTTCGGAGAGGCCGGATCGCGGTATCTCAGCCGAAGCTTCTAGCCTAGCGGTCGAGTGCGCCTTTGCCGGCCAGGATGCGTGGCCGGAATTTCTCGATCCGAGCGATCCGGGTCGCCGACTGCCGCGCCTGGTTGAGGGCGAAGGCATAGCTCTTCTGGCGTCCGGGCGTGAGCGCGTGGAAGGCCTCAGCCAGCTCGGGATCGGCGTCCAGCGCCTCGGTGAGTTCCTCCGGAAACGCCAACTCGCGCTCCACCCGCGGCGCGCGGGTTCCCGCCACCGCGTGCTCCATCAATCGTCGCAGGTAGTCCCGGATCGCCGGCTCGGCCGCCGCCACTTGGCTGGCGGCGGTGAAGCGATCAGGCTCGGCGTGGCGCTGTTCGGCCCCGGCGGCTCAAGCAGCCCATGGCTGTCCGACAGCAGGGCCGGGTTCATGAAGCTGATCCGGAAATCGCCGCGGAAGGCTCCCAACATCGCGATGTTCCGGTCGGCATGCATGTAGCACGGGTGAGCCCACTTAACCGTCTCGACCAGGCCCGCCCCGCGGCAGATCTCGCGAAGCGCCGTCAGGCCCTCGAGCCACGGCCGCGTCGAACAATCGGACGTGGCGAACCTCTCGCACCGGCCGCAGCCGTGGCGGAAAAAGTCGTCGGGATCGGTGATCATGGCGACAGGCGCCAGCTTTGGCGACGCCGTCCCGTGGCGGCCGAGGCTGGCGCCATAGTCCTAGAGTTGCGCCAGCATGTAGTCGGCGGACGAGACCTTGAATTCCCCGCCCTCTTCGACGTTGAGTTCGCTGACGACGCCGTCCTTCACGATCATGGAATAGCGCTGCGAGCGCTTGCCCATGCCGAATTTGGAACCGTCCATGCCGAGGCCAACCGCGTCGGTGAAGGCGCCGTTGCCGTCGGCCAGCATGACCACGTCGTCCCCGACCGCCTGGTCCTCGCCCCAGGCGCGCATCACGAAGGCGTCGTTCACCGACAGGCAGGCGATCTCGTCGACGCCCTTGGCCTTCAGGTCGGGGGCGTGTTGCTTGAAGCCCGGCAGATGCTTGGCCGAGCAGGTGGGAGTGAAGGCGCCGGGAACGGCGAACAGGGCCACGGTGCGGCCCTTGAAGAAGTCTTCGCTTTGGATCGGCTTAGGGCCTTCGGCCGTCGCCTGCGTCAGGGTCACGTTCGGCAGCTTGTCGCCGACCTTGATCGTCATGGGGAAGTCTCCTTCGAGGGGTTCGATGCCCAGATTAACGAGAACCGCCGCGCGGGCGCCTCGAAATTCCATATAGGCCGCCTGACCCCTTGATGTCGCCACGATCCGCGCCGAATCTCC
>JAIXTR010000658.1 GCA_027483845.1 Caulobacteraceae bacterium
AGCGCCGCTTCTGCATTCACGGGGTCGCCGAGTCGGCCTCGCGCGCCCACGTCATCGAAGGCGTCAGTTTCGAGGACGCCGCGCTGCATTTCATGGGCGACCACCATCCCGTCGGCGGATCCGACGAGATGGTGAGCCTCTTCGTCGAGGACATGGACACCGGCGAGCGGCAGTGCTTCCGCATCGACCCGGAGACCGGCGAAACCGCCCCCTGCGGCTGACGCTCAGCCGGCGTTGGCCGCCAGCCAGCGGTCGGCGTCCTTCAGCGGTCCACGGATGACGGCGAGGCGATTGCGGATGACCGCCTGCGCCTTCTCCAGTTCGCCACGAGTGGAGGCGGGAACGCTGGCCTTCAGCGTCTCCAGCTTGTTCAGCATCGCCGGGTCGCGGGAGGCGTTGGCGAGGTTGGCGAAGTAGACGATGCGGCTGGTCGGCTCCAGGAAGGTCTCGATCTTGCCGCGGTTCGCCATGGCGAAGTCGAAGGCCTTGTCCGGGAAGACCTGGGCCACGGCGGCGATCAGGCCGGGGACGTCGGTGGGCTGCATCTCGCCGCTCAGGGCCAGGGCAAGGGCCCGGTCGGCGAGAACCGGATCCGCGCTGGCGCCAAGGTAGCGGTAGAGGCGCGAGCGGTCGGTCGGATCCCGCGAGGCCTTGGCCTTGGCGTGCAGGGCCTCCCAGGTCGCGGCGTCGGCGTTCGACGCCGCGATGGACAGGACGGCGGCGCGGACCGAGCCGCTGAGGCTCGACTCGTCGGCTATCCACGCGGCGAAGCGCTTGCGGGCCTCGGCCACGGTCGCGGGGTCGTGCAGGTCGCCCAGGGTGTTCAGCACGGCGGACCGGGTGACGGCGTCGTTGTCGGCCTCGCCGGGCTTGGCGTCCCAGCCCAGGCGGGTGGCGGCGGGGGCGAGGCGGGCGCGCGCGAAACTGCGATAGGCGGCCTGGCCCGGCTGGCCGTTGTAGAACCCATCGATGGCGCCCAGCTGGCCGGCGAGCGTGGCCAACACCACCGGATCGGCGTCGGCGGGCATGGTCTTCGCCAGCGCCAGATAGTCGCTCATCGGCGCCAGGCCGGCTTCGCCCAGCGCGCGGCTGTCGTAGAGCAGGCCCAGCTGGTCGGCGGGGCTGAGCGTCGGGAAGGTCGGCGTCAGCTTGGACCACAGGGCCGGGGCATAGGCGCTGCGGAAGTAGCCGGTCTGTCCGGCGTTCACGACCACCGGGGTTCCGACCTTCACGGTCTGGGGCCGCTCGGCGCTGACCACCGCCAGGGCCTGCCCCTGAGGACCGGCCACGTTCACCGGCGTGCGCCAGCTCTGCGGCGCGCGCTGGCTCTCGTCGACGCCGAAGCGCGACTGGGTGAGGGTGACGGCGTCGCCGGCGACCTCGGCCTTGATCAGCGGCACGCCCGGCTGGAGCAGGAAGTCGTGGGCGACCTCCGCGACGTTCTTGGCCGGCGCGGCCGCGTGCAGCGCGCGCCAGAGGTCGTCGCTGACCGCGTTGCCGTAGGCGTGCTGCTTGATGTAGCTGCGCACGCCAGCCTGGAAGGCGTCTTCGCCCACATAGGTCTCCAGCATGCGGATGACCGCCTGGCCCTTCTGGTAGGTGATGGCGTCGAAGGCGGTGGCGGCGGCGAAGACGTCGGGGATCTCGGCGATTACCGGGTGGGAGCCCGCCCGGCTGTCCAGGCGCATGGCGCCCTGCTGTCCCTCTTGCGTCGACAGCCAGATCTTCCACTCGGGGTGGAAGTGGTCGGTGGCCTTGTTCTCCATCCAGGAGGCAAAGCCCTCGTTCAGCCAGAGGTCGTCCCACCAGGCCATGGTGACCAGGTCGCCGAACCACTGGTGGGCCATCTCGTGGGCGACGACGACGAACACCTGCTGCTTGTCGGACTCGGTCGACAGCTTCGGATCGATCAGCAGGTAGTAGTCGAAGTAGAAGATCGCGCCCCAGTTCTCCATGGCGCCGAAGAACTGGCTGTTCCCGGGACCGGCGATCAGGTCGAGCTTGGGCAGCGGGTAGGGCGTGTCGAACCAGGTGTTGTAGTAGCCCAGCAGCTTCTCGGCCGCGTCGAGGGCGAACTGGCCCTTGGCGGCGTCGCCCTTGCGGACGACCACGCCGACGTCGGTCTTGCCGACCTGCTTGTGGATACGCTCGAAGTCGCCCAGCGCCAGGAACAGCAGGTAGGAGCTCATCTTCGGGCTGTCGGCGAAGCGGACTGCGCGATCGCCCGGCTTCACGTTTTCGCCGAACATCGTCTTGGCATCCGACGTCTGAGTCACCTCGTCCGGGTCGCTGGTTGCGACCAGGTCGGTCACCGCCGGCATGTTCGACACCGCCATCTGGTCCGCCGGCGCCAGCACCGTCAGCGAAAACACGGACTTCACGCCCGGCTCGTCCCACATGGGCGCGAAGCGGCGGGCGTCGGAGTTTTCGAACTGGGTGAACAGGGCGCGCCGCTTGGCGCCGTCGGCGGTCTCGTAGTCCAGGGCGAACAGGCCCGAGGCCTGCTGGTAGATCTTGCCGGCGTAGTCGATCGAAAGCTTGTATCTGCCCGGGGCGACGGCCTTGGGAAACACGAAAGCGGCAGTCTGCTGAGCGTCGTCCAGCACCACCTTCGGCGCGGCGGCTTGGCCGGACAGGGAGACCTTACCGAAGGTCAGGTCGGCGGCGTTCAGGACGATGCGATCGGTCGCGCGCAGGACGGTGATGTCGATGATCGCGGCGCCGGTGAAGGTGAGGGCGGCGGCGTCCGGCTTCACGCGGATGTCGTAGCGGTCGGGCCGCACGTCGGTGGGCAGGACGATCCGCTTGGCGGCGGCTGGCCTGGCGGTCGGCGCGGCGGCCAGAGCGGGTCCGGCGGTCGCCAGCAACAGGGCGGCGACGGCGGCCAGGAACTTCATGAAATCAACTCGGAGAATGAAAACGAAGCACTCACGATAGGCGCGGACCGATGCGCTGCCTAGGCGCGGCCCCGGCTGTTCATCTCGTCGCCCGCGTCGCGGGGCAGACGAACGAACCAGAACATGGAGATCATGGTCACCAGGCCCACGACGATGAACGCCGGCGACACCACGGCGACCGTGAGCGTCTTGGCGCCCTGAAGCACCATGAGGCCGTGCAGCAGGCTGGCGGACAGGCCGATGCCGATGGACTGCACCAGCTGCTGGACCATCGAGGAGGTGGTGGACGCGCGGCTCATCTCGTCGCCGTCGATCTCGGCGAAGGCCATGCCGTTGAGCGAGGTGAACTGCAGCGAGCGGAAGAAGCCGCCGACGGCCAGCACGATCATGATCGCCCAGTGCGGCCAGTCCGGGCGGAAGAAGGCGTAGGCGATGAAGCTGGCGCCCACGATCACGGCGTTGACCAGCAGCACGCGCCGGAAGCCGAAACGGCGCAGGATCGGCGGGGCGGTGGTCTTCATGACCAGGGCGCCTACGGCCGAGATGAAGGTCATCAGGCCGGCGGAGAACGCGCTCATCCCGAACGCCACCTGCAGCAGCATGGCCAGCAGGAAGGGGTTGGCCCCCATGGCGATGCGCATGAACGCGCCGCCGATCACCGAGGCGCGGAAGGTGGGCTTGCGGAAAATCGAGAGCTGGACGACCGCATGGGGCGTATGGCCCGCGTGCCAGCCGTACAGGCCCAGGCTGGCGAACCCCAGCGCGAACAGGCCGGCGACGGCGACGGGGCTTAGAGCGTCGCGGCCCAGGTTTTCGAAGCCGAAGATCAGGGCGGCCAGGCCCAGGCCGGTCATCAGGATCCCGGGGATGTCGACCCGCGGCGCGGCCTGTTCGCGCACGTCGGGCACGTGACGCCAGACCAGGTAGAGGCCGGTCACCGCCACCGGCAGGTTGATGAAGAAGATCCAGCGCCAGTCGGCGAAGGTGAC
>JAIXTR010000574.1 GCA_027483845.1 Caulobacteraceae bacterium
AGGCGATCAACTTCGGCATCGTCTACGGCATCTCGGCCTTCGGTCTGGCCAACCAGCTGTCGATCCCGCGCGAGGAAGCGGGGGCCTACATCAAGACCTACTTCGAGCGCTTCCCCGGCATTCGCAGCTACATGGACCGGATGCAGCAGCAGGTGCGCAGCCAGGGCTTCGTCACCACCATCTTCGGCCGCAAGGTGCACATTCCCGCCGCCCAGGGCCGGACGCCCGCCGAGCGCGCGTTCGGCGACCGGGCCGCGATCAACGCCCCGATCCAGGGCGCGGCCGCCGACGTCATGCGCCGTGCGATGATCCGGATGCCCGACGCCCTGCGCGCCGAAGGCCTGACGGCCCGGATGCTGCTGCAGGTGCACGACGAACTGGTGTTCGAGGCCCCTGAAGCCGAAGCCGACGCCGTCATCGCTGTCGCCAAGCGCATCATGGAGCGCGCCGCCGAGCCGGCGCTACAAATCTCCGTGCCGCTGGTCGTCGAAGCCCGCGCCGCGGCCAACTGGGACGACGCGCACTAGGACAGGCGATTTGCCCGCTAGAAGACGTATCCCTCGGTCGTGGCGTGCAGGCTGGAGAGGTCGGCGCCTGCGACCAGAATCTCATCGGCGCCCAATCTGATGGTGACACCCGCAACTGACGCAACCAGTGTCGGGACGACGCCGGCCGAAAGGTGCGCCGAGATATCGATTACGTCGTGACCTCCCGCCCCGAAGTCGGAAATCACGTCCTTGCCGCCGCCGCGGCTGAAGACGAACCGATCGACTCCCAGCCCGCCGATGAGGGTGTCGGCGCCCGCAGCGCCCGATAGCGTATCAGCGCCGTCCAGGCCCTTCAGCTTGTTCGCGGCTGCATTGCCAGTGATCAGGTTGGCCAGCTCGTTGCCGGCGCCGTTGAAGGCGCTTGTGCCAGTGATCTCCAGATTCTCCAGGTTGGCGGGCAGTGTGTAGAACGAGGCGCTCTTTACCGTGTCGATCCCGCCGCCAGCGGCCTCATTGATCACATCAGTGGGCGAGGCGACGTAGACGTCGTTCCCCGCACCGCCCGTCATGGAGTCGTCACCCCCGCCGCCGTCAATGGTGTCGTTGCCCGCGCCCCCCGTAAACGCCTCGTCGCCCCGGCCGCCGACCAGCGAAACTCCGGTCGGGACCGTCGGAGGCGGCGTTGATGGCGGGTTCGCGCCGCTGTGAGCCGCTGTCCATTCCGCCAGCGCCGCGGCGCCCTTGTCAGAGGCCAGCGCCACAATGGAATTGCCGCTCTGAGTCAGGTTCGTATTGTTGGCAGTGATGGTAAGGACCGAGGCCTTGTTGTCGGTGACGGTTGCATTTGTGATGTTGTCCAGCCTCAGCCACGATTTCAGGTCGGTATAGCCCTGGACGATATTGTCCTTCACCACCACGTCTCGGGCCGACTCCAGGGTAATGCCGTGGTACGCGGCGCCCGAGATTAGATTGCCCTCGATCGTGACCCCTTCGTAGAGGCGGCCTGCGACCTCGTCCCCGAAGAAAATGCCCTGGATCCGCGAACCCGCACCGCGGAGGAAGAGGTTGTCAGCGATCAGGATGTCGTGGGTGTTGGCCGTGGTGTTGGTCGTCCAGAACTGGATCGCGTCGGAATGGTCGCCCGCGGCCGGGAAGAAATCTGTGAACCGGTTTTCAATAATGGCTACGTTCGACGAGCCACCGCCGCGTACGCCATCCAGGCGGATATCGTGGAAGTTGTTGCCACTCACGGTCAGGCCGTCCACGTTCAGATGGCCGACCGCGAAGTTCAGTTGCTGGAACTCCGAATCGACGACGCTGACGTTCTGACTGTTCTGAATAGAGAATGCGGCCTGGTCGTTTTGGGGATTGCCGTCTAGCGAGCCGTGCACGTCGAGACGCTCGAAGTTGATGTTCTTGCTGTCACGCACCTGAAATGCACGGTTGACTTCGACGCGAAGCTCCAGATCTCGAACAGTAATGCCTCCCGAACCAGTGATGTTGATATTGGTGATGACAGCTGGCTTCGACAGATCGGCAGAGGTGACCGTGACCCCTGCACCAAACTGCAGGTTGGCCGCCGTCATCGTATAGGTCCCCGATGTGAGCTGGATGACGTCTCCAGCCTTAGCGACTTTAAGAGCCGTCGCGAGCTCGGCACTACTTTTGACAATAATCGACATGTATGTTCCGCGGTTCTGAGTCTGATTCGATCAAAACCGAGCTATTCGGCGCAAATGTGTCCGTACATTTGACTATAATGCGACACATTTTTGTCGCTTTTCCAACTTTCAACACACGCATATTCCACATGCATTCACAAATTGGCCACATCTGATTCCAAGATGCTAAATTTTTGCGCGCGAAACCCCGCTTTGTGTCCGTGAATACCGTAATACGGGAATGCGGGCTCACCTGAAACGCGTAACGGCGTCGCAGGGCGTCTAGCTAGGGAAGGTTCCTGGTGGAGCCGAGGGGAATCGAACCCCTGACCTCCTCATTGCGAACGAGGCGCTCTACCATCTGAGCTACGGCCCCAGGAAGGCGCGGAATAAGTCGATTACCGGCCTCC
>JAIXTR010000387.1 GCA_027483845.1 Caulobacteraceae bacterium
CTTCGCCGTCGTGGCCACCACGATCGTCCTGATCTCGGTCTTTGCGCCGCTGATGTTCCTGCCCGGCTTCATCGGCCGGCTGTTCGTCGAACTGGCCGTGTCGGTGGCCGCCGCCGTGGCGTTCTCCGCGCTGCTGGCGCTGTCGCTGTCGCCGATGCTGGCGTCGAAGCTGCTGCGGCCGGCCCACGGCGAGGGTTGGATCGCCCGCCGGGTCGACAGCGGCATGAACCGACTGAAGAGCTCGTACCATGCCTCGCTGGAATGGATGCTTGGCCGGCGCGTCGTGTCGATCGGGGCCTCCAGCCTGGTCGTGATCCTGGCCGTGGCGGCGTACGGCATGTTCAGCGTCCTGCCGCGCGAGCTGACGCCCGAGGAGGATCGCCGCCGGGCGCAGGTGAGCTTCTCCGGCCCCGAGGGCGCCGGGTTCGACTACACCGTGGCGGCCAGCAAGCAGGTCGAGAAAATCCTGCAGAAGCACTTGGCCGACGGAACGCTGGAACGTTACGTTTTCTCGATGCCGCGCTTCGGCAACAGCTCGTTCAACTCGGGCGGCGGCAACGCGATCCTGTCGCCGGAGACCAAGGTCACCGCGCCGGAACTGGCGGCGACGCTCAATCGAGAACTGTCCTCGGTCACTTCAGTCCGCGCGATCGTGTCCGCTGAGGGCGGGCTGCAGCGGGGTGGCGGCGGCGGCGGCGGCGGTGGGGGTGGCGGCACCAGCATGCAGATGATCGCCACCGGGACCGAGTATCCGGAGATCGCCCGCTGGATCCAGCCGATCCTGGCGGCGGCCAACGACAACCCCGGCCTGGCGCGTCCTCGGCTGGACTATGAGCCGACCAGCCCGCGGGTGATCGTCAACATCGACCGGGAAAAGGCCGCGGCGCTGAACGTGTCGGCCCAGACCATCGGCCGTGCGCTGGAGACCCAGTTCGGCTCCCGCCGGGTGACGACCTACATCAAGAACGGCCAGGAGTACGACGTGCTCCTCCAGACCGACCGCGAGCGGCGGCAGACCGAGCAGGACCTGAACAAGCTCTATGTCCGGGCCGGCTCGGGCGAGGTGATCCCGCTGGCGTCGGTGGTGACCACCCAGGTCCGCGGCGACACGCCCGATCGGCCCCGGGTCGACCGCCTGCGCTCGATCAGCCTGAACGTGCAGCTCAACCCCGGCTATTCGATGGGCGAGGCGATCGCCTTCTTCCGCGCCGAGGCGGCCAAGCAGCCGGGCGCGGCGGTGCAGGTCAAATGGGGCGGCGGCGCGCGGGACTACCTGGAAGCCTCCGGGTCCGTGGGGCTGGCCTTCGCCATGGCGCTGCTGCTGGTGTTCCTGGTGCTGGCGGCGCAGTTCGAGAGCTGGATCCACCCGGCCGTGATCATGCTGACGGTGCCGGTGGCGGCGGTCGGTGGGCTGTTCGGCCTGCTGCTCGTGGACTCCTCGATCAACACCTACAGCCAGATCGGGCTGATCATCCTGATCGGCATCGCTGCCAAGAACGGGATCCTGATCGTAGAGTTCGCCAACCAGCTCCGCGACGAGGGCCTTTCGATCCGCGAGGCGGTGATCGAGAGCGCGTCCCTGCGGCTGCGGCCCATCATCATGACGTCCATCTCGGCGGCGGCCGGGGCGATCCCCCTGATGCTGGAGGGCGGCGCCGGCGGCGAGTCGCGCAAGACCATCGGGGTGACCATCTTCTTCGGCGCGATCTTCGCCACCATGGTGACGCTGTTCATCGTGCCGGTGTTCTACAACCTGCTGGCGCGGTTCACGAAGTCGCCCATGGCGACGGCGCGGCGGATCGAGGCGTTCGAGGAGGCCGAGAAGGGCCGGGTCGCCAACGCGGCCGAATAGCGGCCAGCCGGCGCGCCCCTAAGCAGGAAGAAGATCTGGCGCCGGCCAGCCGGCGCGCCCCCAAGCAGGAAGAAGATCTGGCGCCGGCCAGCCGGCGCCAGGGATCCTCATATAGGGGGGGTGTCAGATCCCTGGGCCCGGCCGGCGACGGGGGGCGTCGCCCTTCGGAACAAAGTGTCGAGTCAGACAGATGCTCTTTGTCGACGAGACCACCATGCCGAGCGAAGCTCTGCGCGTCAAGGTTGTCTCGTTTGGTAAACTTGCGCCTTTCGGGCGAGCATCTACTTCGCCTTGTGGCCGGTCTCGACCATCAGATAGGCGATCAGGTCCGCCCGGTCCTTGGCCTCCTTGAGGCCGGCGAAGGACATCTTGGTCCCCGGCAGGTAGGTCATCGGCTTTTCGAGCCATTGGTCGAGGTGGCTGGCGTCCCACACCCAGCCGGCGTTCTTCAGCGCGTCGGAGTACTTAAAGTCGGGGTTGCTGGCCGATTTCTTCCCGAAGATCCCGTGCAGGTTCGGGCCGGTCATGTTGGCCCCGCCGGGCGCGATGGTGTGGCAGGACTGGCAAAGCGCGAACTTCGACTTCCCGTTGGCCAGGTCAGCGGTGTTGTAGGGCGCGGGGTAGGAGGCGAGGATCGCCTGCTTGTCGGCGTCGCTGAGCTCGGGCGCGGCGGGGGCGGTCGCCGCGGGCGCATCGGGGCTCGAGGACGCGCTGTCCTGGGGCTTGCCGCAGGCGGCGGCGAGGGTGGCGACGGCGGCGGCGGCGAGGATCGGGCCCAGGCGCATGACGAACTCCAGCTGCGAAATCGTCGGCAAACTAGCCTCGCCTTGGCCGAAGTCTAGCGCCGCTTGCGCCGTTCGCGGTTCACCGCCTCGTCCAGCGCCTGCAGAAAGCGGGAGCGGTCCGCGGGGCTGAAGGGCCGTGGGCCGCCGGTGATCTCGCCGGTCGAGCGGATGTGCTCCATGATCGACCGCTGGGCCAGCGCCGAGCCGATGGAGTCGGGGGTGAACGGCCGCCCGTTCGGCGCGATGGCCGCGCCGCCCGCCTTCAGCACCCGGTCGGCCAATGGGATGTCGTTGGTGACGCAGATGTCGCCGGGCTCGGTCTGCTCGGCGATCCAGTCGTCGGCCACGTCAGGCCCGGCGTCGACGATGCGCCGCTCGATCATGGACGACTGCGGGATCTGGATGAAGCTGTTGGAGACAACGAAGGTCTTGAGGCCGTAGCGGGCGGCCACCTTGTAGACCTCGTCCTTCACCGGACAGGCGTCAGCGTCGATGAAGATGCGCATCGCGCCGCACCTACAGGATTCCGCGCGCGGGCTCACGTGCGTTTGATCGTGGGCGCCGAAGAAGCGCCGCGTTTGGGGCGTCAGATGCCGGTGTCGGGGGCGTTATGGAAAGGCGTGACCGATGGAAGGATTCTGGACGCGAGCCCTGGACGCGGCGGAACAGGCCGAGGCGAAGGCGCGGGCGCTGCGCGAACGCTTCGGACGGGACGCCGACGCGCTTTGCCGCGCCGAATTGCAGAGTTTCGCCCCCCACGATCCCCGGCGCGGCCGCGTGGCCGACGTGGTCCGGGCGCTGCGCTGGACATGAGATTGCGCGGAGCCCCTTGGCGCCGAAAGCACAACCCAGCATAAGGCGGCCGGTCCCCCATGGGCCGGATTAGCTCAGCTGGTAGAGCAGCGGTTTTGTAAACCGAAGGTCGCGGGTTCGAGTCCTGCATCCGGCACCACCTTTCCCCACATCCCGCCCTCCGGCCCGCATGTTGCGTTGCACACGCTGCAAGTCGGAGGGGCGTGTCAGGACGGGACGCAGCCGCCCCCGGCGGTCCGGCGGCCTTGGGGGGCTGCAGGACATTCGACGTCCGAGCGACGTTGGCTGCAGGCGGTCCGGACCGTGGCGCGTAAGGGTCACAAGGTCGCGGTCGGACCGCCTGCGGCAATCACCTTTCCTGAACGGCCCGACGGCGCCCGCGCTGCTGGACGAGGTAGGCGGCGATGACGCCGGTGGCCACGAGGCCGATCAGCAGGGTCGAGACGGCGTTGATCTTGGGATCCACTCCCAGGCGGACCTGACTGTAGAGGCGCATGGGCAGGGTGGTGGCGCCGGGGCCCGACGTGAAGCTGGCGATGACGAGGTCGTCCAGCGACAGGGTGAAAGCCAGCATCCAGGCCGCCGCGACCGCCGGCGCGATGCCGGGCAGGGTGACCAGAACGAAGGCCTTCCAGGGCGGGCAGCCCAAGTCCTGGGCCGCTTCCTCGAGATGGCGGTCGAAGGTGGCGAGCCGCGCCTGGACCACGACGGTGGCGTAGGCGAGCGTCAGGGTCGCGTGGCTGAGCGTCACGGTCCAGAAGCCGCGGGGCAGGCCGACGGCCACGAACAGCAGCAGCAGCGACAGACCCAGGATGACTTCCGGCATGACGAGGGTGGCATAGATGCCGCCGGCCAGGGCGGTGCGGCCTCGGAACCCGCCCCGCACCAGGGCGACGGCCGCCAGCGTTCCGAGCAGGGTGGCCAGGGTGGCCGACAGGACGCCCACCCGCAGGGTCACCCAGACCGCGTCCAGCATCTGGGCGTCCTGGAAGAGGGCCGTGTACCAGCGCGTGGAGAACCCGCCCCAGACCGTGACCAGCCGGCTGGCGTTGAACGAGTAGATCACCAGGATGACGATGGGCGCGTACAGGAACGCCAGGCCCGCAACCACCGCGGCGACGTTGAAGGCCGACGGGCCGCGTCTCATGGGCGGGACCTCACGACCGCAGGACCTTGGCCTGCTGGCGCTCGAACAGCAGGATCGGCGCGATCAGGGTGGCCAGCAGCACGATCGCCACGGCGGAGGCCGCGGGCCAGTCGCGGTTGGCGAAGAACTCGGTCCAGATGACCTTGCCCAGCATCAGCGTCTCGGACCCACCCAGGAGGTCGGGGATCACGAATTCGCCGGCCATGGGGATGAAGCAGAGCAGGGCGCCGGCCGCCGCGCCTGGGATGGAAAGCGGAAAGGTCACCCGCCAGAAGGCCGACAGCGGCGTGGCGCCCAGGTCCTGAGCCGCCTCGATAAGGCTCTGATCCTGCTTTTCCAGCACCGCGTAGAGCGGCAGGACCATGAACGGCAGGTAGGCGTAGACGAGGCCCAGCAGGACGGCGGTCTCGGTGTTGAGAATGTCCACCGGCGGCAGGCCCAGCGCTGCGAGGCCGGCGTTCAGCACCCCGGCTGGCTTGAGGATGGCGATCCAGGCGTAGATGCGGATGAGGAAACTGGTCCAGAACGGCAGGATCACCGCCATGACCAGCGCCTGGCGCACCGCGGGGGAAAAGCGGCTGATCCCGTAGGCGATCGGATAGCCGATGAGCAGCAGCAGCACCGTCCCCGTGCCGGCGATCCGGAGGCTGGACAGATAGGCGTCGAGATAGAGGCGATCCTGCGTCAGCCGGCCATAGGTCTCGCCGTCGAGGCCGGCCAGGAACGCACGGACGCCGGCCAGCCCCTGGCTCCAGTCGATACGGGGCGCGTAGGGCGGCATGGCCAGGGCGGTGTCGGAGAGCGACAGCTTGGCCACCAGCATGAAGGGAAAGGCGAAGAACAGCGCCAGCCACAGGACGGGCAGGATGGCGGCCAGCCCCGAGCGACCGCGCCTCATGCGCTCAGCACCACGGCGCTGGAGGGGGCGAAGGTGAGCCAGACGGAGTCGTCGCAGCCCAGGGGCCGCTCGACGGTGCGGGTGGCGTTGGCGCGGGCGGCGCGGATCGTGCGCCCGGGCGCGATTTCGACCAGGTAGGTGGTCCAGTCGCCGAGATAGCCGTAGTCCAGGATCCGGCCGGCGATCCGGTTGCGCGGGTCGGCCGGCGGATCGGTGTGGACGGCGATCTTCTCCGGCCGGACCGCAAGCCAGACCTGGTCGCCCACGTCGCCGGCGCCCTCGGCGTCGAAGGCGCCGTCATCGGATTGCAAACGAACCAGTGGCCCCTCGCGAGCGGTGATCCGGCCGGGGAACAGGGTCACGTCGCCGATGAAGCCTGCCACGTAGCGATCAGCCGGGGCCTCATAGACCTCGGCCGGGCGGCCCACCTGGACGATGCGACCCTCGCGCATGACGGCGATGCGGTCGGCGACGACCATCGCCTCGTCCTGGTCGTGGGTGACGATCATGAAGGTCATGCCCAGCGTCTGCTGCAGGGTCATCAGCTCGAACTGGGTCTCCTCGCGGAGCTTCTTGTCCAAAGCGGCCATCGGCTCGTCGAGCAGCAGGATGCGGGGGCGGGGGGCGATGGCGCGGGCCAGGGCCACGCGCTGTCGTTGGCCGCCCGACAGTTGGTCGGGGCGACGGCGGCCGAGGCCTTCGAGCTTGACTAGGGCCAGCATCTCCTCGACCCGGGCGGCGATCTCGGCCTTCGGCAGGCCCTGGCGCTTCAGGCCAAACGCGATGTTCTGAGCGACGCTGAGGTGCGGGAAGAGGGCATAGGCCTGGAACATCATGTGCACCGGCCGCCGGTGCGGCGGGTCGGCGGCGATGTCGCGATCGGCCAGCCAGATGCGTCCGGCGTCCGGCGTCTCGAAGCCGGCCAGCATCCGCATTAGGGTCGTCTTGCCGCAGCCCGACGGGCCCAGCAGGGCGAAGAACTCCCGCTCGTAGATGGCCAGGTCGACGCCCGCGACCGCGCGCGTCTCGCCGAACCCCTTCGAGACGCCGTCGAACCGCACGAGCGGCCGCGCCGCGGGATCGTCCCACGGCGCGAAGGTCTCACGGATGCCGCCGATCTGGGGACGGCTGGTGGGGGCGCGACCGTTCAACGGCCCGTCAGCACCCGGGTCCACTGGCGGTTCACGTCGCGCAGCAGATCCTGGTCCTTGGTGGTGGTGACGAACAGCCGCTTCGACATCTCCGGGGTGGGATAGGCGCTCGGGTCGTTACGGATGGCGGCGTTCACCAGCGGCGTCGCCTGGGCGTTTGCGTTGGCGTACTGCGTGTAGTTGGAGGCTTGAGCGATGATCTCGGGCCGCAGCATGAAGGCGATGAACTTGTGCGCCGCGGCCGGGTCGGGGGCGTCCTTCGGGATCACGAAGACGTCGAACCACACCTGGCTGCCTTCCTTCGGCACGGCGTAGGCGACCTTCACGCCATTCTTGGCCTCGGCCGCCCGAGCCTTGGCCTGCAGGACGTCGCCCGAGTAGCCGATGGCCAGGCAGATGTCGCCGTTGGCCAGGGCGTCGATGTATTCGGACGAGTGGAACTTCCGGACGTAGGGCCGGACCTTCATCAGCAGGTCGGTCGCGGCGACGTAGTCGGCGGGGAGCTTCGAGTTCGGATCCTTGCCGAGGTAGTTCAGCGTCACCGCGTACATGTCCTCGGGCGCGTCGAGGAAGTTGACCCCGCAGTCCTTCAGCTTGGCCAGGACGAGGGGATCGAAGACGACCGACCAGCTGTCGATCTTCACGCCGGGAAGACGCTTGGCGATGGCCTCGGCGTTGTAGCCGATGCCGATCGTGCCCTGCATGTAGGGGACGGCGTAGGCCGCGCCGGGATCGAAGGGCTGCATGTGGGCCACGACGGCGGGGTCCAGCTTGTCGAGACCCGGCAACTGCGCCTTGTCCAGCGGCTGGATCGCGCCGGCGGCGATGTAGCGAGGCAGATTGTGGTTCGACGGGACGACGACATCGTAGCCCGTGCCGCCCTGCAGCATCTTCGTCTCGAGCACCTCGTTGGAATCGAAGGTGTCGTAGCTGACCTTGATCCCGGTCTCCTTGGTGAACTGGGTCAGCAGGGCCGGGTCGATGTAGTCGGACCAGTTGTAGATGTGGAGCACGCCGCCGGGCTTGGCGTCGGCCTTCTCCGCTGTCTTCGGGCTGCAGGCCGCCACGGCCAGCGCCGCCGCCAGCGCCAATCCCCCCAACCGTCCCCGCATTCGAAAGCCTCCCAAATCGCCGGGGACTATAGGGCCGGTTCCACCGGAGTTAAGCCCCTCGCAGCGCGCCAGGGCCGATCTGCCTTTCCCGAGGCGCCCCTGGCGGGCCGGCGGGTGGCGGAACCGCGAATCCGCAGACACGTTGCCCGCCGAGCCGGAGACATCCCATGACCGCCCCCTGGACCGCCATCGCCCCCATCCTGATGCTGGTGGCGTCGAATATCTTCATGACCTTCGCCTGGTACGGTCACCTGAAGGTCGAGCACAAGCCGCTGTGGATCATCGTGATGGTCAGCTGGGGGATCGCCTTCTTCGAGTACTGGCTGGCGGTGCCGGCCAACCGGATCGGGCGGCAGGTCTATGATCCGGCCGAGCTGAAGGCGATGCAGGAGGTGATCACCCTGGGCGTCTTCGCGGTGTTCTCGGTCACCTACCTCGGCGAGAAATTCACCCTGAACCACGGGGTCGGCTTCGCCTTCATCGCCCTGGGGGCGTTCTTCGTGTTCAAGGGGCCGCTGTAGGCGTGGCGCCGGACCGTCCGACCGGCGCCTCCAGCGACTATTTCCCAGCAGGGGCGGCGGCCCCGGGAACCATCGCCACGACCTCATTGGTCTTGGAGATGAACTTCACGCCTTTGACCCGGCCGTCCTTGTAGCGGTCCCAGCCGCTTTTCACGCTGACTGGGGTAGGGCCCGCCGCGCCCGGGGCGCCCGGCTTCTGTGCGACCACATCGACCTCGTAGATCCCGTCGGGCGGCGTGGCGGCATAGACCCGGGGCAGGAAGCCAACCTGGGTCCAACCCGCGCCGTCCGTGCTGGCCTTGGCTTCCAGGTTCAGGCCGCCGCCGGCATCGGCCGAGACACTGCCCGACTGGATCGACAGCACCTGTTCCTGACCAGCGTACATGGGGGCCTGGCGCGCCAGCGACTTCTTCGGCGCCTCGGCGGCGGGCGCGGCGGCCGGTTCGGCGGGCTTTTCGCTGCAGGCGGAGAGCATCAGGCAGGCCGCGACGGCGGCGAGCGGAATCACGGGTTTCAGCATGTCGAACCTCCCAAGATCGGGCGGCTCGTTGTTCCAACGACTCAAGGGGTCGCCGTGTCCGCCCGGAGAACGCAGGTTTGCGCCAATGGCGTAGCTTGGCGAGCGTTTCTTGCAAGCCGCGCTTTGGCGAACCCCCTGAGCAGCCTATAAGCCGCGGTTCCTCCGAAACTGACGTCCGCCAAGGCCCATGTCCCGCATCCTGATCACCTCGGCTCTGCCCTACATCAACGGCATCAAGCACCTCGGCACCCTGGCCGGCTCGATGCTGCCGGCTGACGTCTATGCGCGGTTCCAGCGGGCCCGCGGGCGCGAGACCCTTTATATCTGCGCCACCGACGAGCACGGGACGCCGACCGAGCTGGCCGCCGCCGCCGCGGGCGTCGACCCCGCCACCTTCTGCGCCGAGCAGCATGAGGTGCAGCACCGGCTGGGTCGGCAATTCGGCCTGTCCTGGGACCACTTCGGCCGCTCGTCGTCACCGCAGAACCACCGGCTGACCCAGCGCTTCGCCCAGCAACTCTGGGAAGCGGGCTTCATCGAGGAGCGGGTGACCCAGCAGGTCTATTCCCATACCGACAAGCGCTTCCTGCCCGACCGCTATGTGATCGGCACCTGTCCGCACTGCGGCTACGAGAGCGCCCGCGGCGACCAGTGCGAGAACTGCACGCGGGTGCTGGACCCGGCCGACCTGTTGCATCCGCGCTCCGCGGTCTCGGGCTCGACCGACATCGAGATCCGCGGCTCCAAGCACTTGTTCCTCCGCCAGAGCCAGTTTTCGGACAAGCTGCGCGGGTGGATCGAGAGCAAACGCGGAACCTGGCCGCTGCTGGTGACCTCGATCGCGCTGAAGTGGCTGGACGAGGGGCTGCAGGACCGCGGCATCACTCGCGACCTGGAATGGGGCGTGCCGGTCAACGCCGGCGAGTGGGGCGCCAACCCCGACGGCCAGCTGCCGGATATCGAAGGCCTGGCCGGCAAGGTCTTCTACGTCTGGTACGACGCGCCGATCGAGTACATCGCGGCGACCGCCGAATGGGCGGACGCCCGGGCGGCTGAAGCGGGAACCGAGCCCGCGCCCGACGCTGTCTGGGAACGCTGGTGGAAGGGGCCCGAGGCGGCCGACGTCACCTACGTTCAGTTCATGGGCAAGGATAACGTGCCGTTCCACACGGTGGGTTTCCCCTGCACCCTGATGGGCGTGAACACCCGCGAGACCGCGCCGTGGAAGCTGGTGGACGAGCTCAAGGGCTTCAACTGGCTGGACTACTACGGCGGCAAGTTCTCCACCTCGCAGCAGCGGGGCGTGTTCATGGACCATGCGCTGGAACTGCTGCCCGCCGACTACTGGCGCTGGTGGATCATGGCCAATGCGCCGGAGACGTCTGACGCGACCTTCGCGTGGGAACAATTCCAGGCGCAGATCAACGCCGACCTGGCCGACGGGCTGGGGCACTTCGTCAATCGGATCTGCAAGTTCACCGAGACGGGGTTCGAGGGGATGGTGGCGGAGGGCGGGGCGGCGGGCGCTCTCGACGAGAAGGTGGA
>JAIXTR010000311.1 GCA_027483845.1 Caulobacteraceae bacterium
CTGCTGTTCCGCAGCTTCTTCAAGCCGATCGTCATCTTGTCGGCCCTGCCGCTGGCGGTGGGCGGGGCGTTTATCGGCCTGCTGGCCTTCAACCTGTCGCTGTCGATCCCGTCCTTGATCGGCTTCCTGATGCTGCTGGGTCTGGCCGCCAAGAACTCGATCCTGCTGGTCGAATACGCCATCGAACGGGAGCGTGAGGGGATGAGCCAGCACGACGCCCTGATCGAGGCCTGCCGCGAGCGGGCTCGGCCGATCGTCATGACCACCTTCGCCATGGCCGCCGGCATGCTGCCGACCGCCTTTGCGCTGGAGAAGGGCGCGGAGTTCCGCCAGCCCATGGCGGTCGCGGTGATCGGCGGCCTGATCACCTCCACGGCCCTGTCATTGGTGCTGGTGCCGGTGGTCTATCGCTTCGTCGACGACTTCGAGCAGTGGCTGAAGCCAAAGCTGGCGCGGATGATCACGCCGCGGCACGCCGGGCAGACGGTCGCGCCCGAGGACCGCCTCTAGCGTCCAAGCTCAGGCGCTCGGCTTGGCGGGGGCAAGGTTGACGCGCGCAGGATGAACCCGATTATGACGGCCACCGCCTCGTAGAGCGCGGCGGGAATCTCGGCGTCGAGTTCCAGGGTGGAGAGCGCCTCGGCCAAGGCCGGGTTCTGTTCCAGCGGCACGCCGTGCTCGCGGGCGGTGTCGATGATGCGCTGCCCAAGCTCGCCCCGCCCGACAGCCACAACCGTGGGCGCGTGAGGCGCGTCGTAACGCAGAGCGACCGCAAGCTTCGGCGGCCCGGGCGCGCTCACGACCTCTGGTCCACGAAACGCCCCGGCCCCGGCGCGCCGCCAGGCGGCTCGCCTCCGCGGAAGGCCACGTCGGCGTCGAGGGCCGCCGCCAGTTCCCCGGCATGGGCGCGCAAGCGGTCCAGGCCGTCCTGCCGTTCCGCCCAGACATGGATCGCCATCCGGCCGTCGCCGAGGTTCAGGTGAACCTGGACCGGGCCCACAGGCTCGACGTCGATCGCGAACCGCGCCCGCCAGGCAGGCGCGGCATCCGGCGCGGCCCGGCCGGGGTCGTCGCGCTCGATCTCGAATTGCGCGAGGGCGGCGCCCTGCGGCGTGGCCAGCGGCAGTTCGAACAGCCATCGTGCGCCCTCGCTGTCGGGGAGCGAGGCCAGTTGGTGAAGCACCTGACGGGCCACGGCCGACTCGGCGTCTCCGCGCAGCGTGTCCCCGATCTCCGTCAGGTCGGCGTCGGCGGGCAGGGTCGCCGCCGATGGCGCATGCCCTGTCAGGGTCCCGCCCCGCAGGGGCGGCGGCGTATCGGGTCGGCTGGTCTTGGACCGGCCGCCGGCCGCGGGCAAAGCCGCGAAGCAGGGTGAGGAGCGCCGCCTTCAGGTCCGGCTCCGGAGGCCGACCCTGCGCTAGACCGGCTTCGAGAAAGAGGCCGGATTGAGCCACGGCCTGCCGGAGCGTCTCGGCCGTGATCGGGCGCTCTGTCGCGATCCGGAGCGCCAAGACCTAGTCGATGGCGGCCCGCAGGGTTGGGGGAAGATCCGGCGCGCTTAGCGCCTGCGTCAGGTTGGCCAGCAGCGGCGCCAGGCTCGACTGTCGGCCGGCCGCCGCGGCGCGCGCGGTGTCGACGACGTCGTCGCGCGGCAGGCTCGTCAATGGGGCCGCCGCAGCGTCCGGGGCGCTGGCCTCCAAAGCAAGCGACGGCGTCGCAATGGGCGGCGCGCCGACCGCCGGAACCTCTGGCAGGACGCGGGCTGAGCGGGTCGGAATGATGCTCATCCGGTCAGCATATCGCAAATGGCGCGACCCCGCCCTCCGGGAGCCGTGGCTAGATGTCGCCGCGCAGAACCCGGGCGAACTGCTCCGGATCGACGTTGCCGCCGGACAGCACCAGGGCGATCGGTCCGTCGCCGGCGATCTCGACCTTTCCCGCCAGGAGGGCGGCCAGGGCGGCCGAGCCGCCAGGCTCCACCACCAGCTTCAGAACCGCGAAGGCGTAGCGCATGGCTTCGGCCACCTCCGCGTCGGTGACGACAGCCACGTCCGAAACGGTGTCCTTGATAATCGGGAAGGTGAGCTCGCCCGGGCAGGGGGATTCCAGCGCGTCGCAGAGGGTGCGGTGCGTCGGTGTCATCGGCGTGCGGACGCCCGCGCGCAGCGAGGTGCGCGTGTCGTCGTAGCCGGCGGGCTCCACCCCGATCATCGCCGTGGCGGGCGACAGGGCCTTAACCGCCGTGGCGATCCCGGCCAGCAGGCCGCCGCCGCTGCAGGGTACGATGACGCCGGCGAGCGCGGCGCCGGCCGCCTGGGCCTGCCGCACCAGCTCGATCCCCGCGGTTCCCTGGCCCGCGATGATGTGAGGGTCGTCGAAGGCGGGGACCATGACCGCGTCGCGCTCGGCGGCGATGGCGGCGGCGATCTTCTCGCGGCTCTCGGTCAAGCGGTCGTAGAACCGGACCTCGGCGCCATAGCCGGCCGTCGCCTCGGCCTTCACCTTGGGGGCGTCGGCGGGCATGACGATCAGGGCGGGGATGCCCAGCAGCTTGGCCGCCAGGGCCACACCCTGGGCATGGTTGCCGGAGGAGAAGGCGACCACGCCCCGCTTACGCTCGGCGTCGTTCAGCTGGACCAGCCGGTTGTAGGCGCCGCGGAATTTGAAGGCGCCCACTCGCTGCAGGGTCTCGGCCTTGATCAGCACGCGCCGGCCGACGCGGGCGTTCAGCGCCGGGCTCTCCAGCAGCGGGGTCTCGACGGCGACGCCCGCGATTCGGGCTGCTGCGGCTTCGATGTCCGCCAGGGAAACGGCGTAGGTCATTTCGCGAACACCATGCTGTCGTCGGCGAAGGCCTTGAACTCCAGCGCATTGCCGGAGGGGTCGAGGAAGAACATCGTCGCCTGCTCGCCGGGCTGGCCCTTGAAGCGGATGTTCGGTTCGATGACGAACGGGGTCCCAGCCGCCTTCAACTTCGCCGCCAAGGCGTCCCATTGCGGCAGGGTGAGGATCGCGCCGAAGTGGCGGACCGGCACGTCGTGACCGTCGACGGGATTGGTGGCGGCCTGTGACAGCTCTCCCGGGGCCAGGTGCGCGACGATCTGGTGGCCATAAAAATCGAAGTCGACCCACTCGTCGCTGGACCGGCCCTCGGGGCAGCCAAGAAGATCGCCGTAGAAGGCGCGGGCCTCGGCCAGGTCGCGAACCGGGAAGGCGAGGTGGAAGCGCGGGATGTCCATGAACCGCTGGATAGCGCGCAGCCCCCTTGAGGGCGAGGGCCACTTCGTCTAGACCGGCGCCGCATTCTGATCTCCGCGCCTTTGCCGAGCACCTGTCGAAGGGCTTGGGCGTGTTCTCCGGGCAGGTCGGGAGATCGTATCCAGATGGCCAACGTCACCGTGATCGGCGCTCAGTGGGGCGACGAGGGCAAGGGCAAGCTTGTCGACTGGCTTTCGAACCGAGCCGACGTGGTCGTACGGTTCCAGGGCGGACACAATGCGGGTCACACGCTGGTCGTCGGCGAGCAGGTCTATAAGCTCAGCCTGCTCCCGTCGGGCGTCGTGCAGGGCAAGCTCTCGATCATCGGCAACGGGGTCGTCGTCGACACCTGGCATCTGCTGACCGAGATCGAGACCCTGGGCCGTCAGGGCGTGACGATCACCCCCGACCTGCTGATCCTCGCCGACAACGCCTGCCTGATCCTGCCGATCCATCGCGACCTGGACCAGGCGCGCGAAGCGGCCGCGACCAACAAGATCGGCACCACGGGCCGCGGCATCGGCCCGGCCTATGAGGACAAGGTGGGCCGTCGCGCGATCCGCGTGGCCGACCTGGCGGACCGCGAGGCCCTGGAGGCCAAGATCGACCGCCTGCTGGCCCACCACGGCCCGCTGCGCCGCGGCCTGGGGCTGCCCGACGTCGACGCCGCCGCCCTGCTTGCCGAGCTGGAGGCCATGGCCCCCAAGATCCTGCCCTTCGCCCAGCCAGCCTGGCTGAAGCTGGACGGCATCGTGAAGTCGGGCAAGCGGGTGCTGTTCGAGGGCGCCCAGGGCGCGCTGCTGGACGTGGACCACGGCACCTATCCCTATGTGACCTCGTCCAACACCGTCGCCGGCCAGGCCGCGGCGGGGTCGGGCCTGGGTCCGAAGGGGCCGGGCTACGTCCTCGGGATCGTCAAGGCCTACACCACGCGCGTGGGCGGCGGTCCGTTCCCGACCGAGCTGCAGGACGAGGTGGGCCAGCACCTTGGCACGGTGGGCCGCGAGTTCGGCACGGTGACCGGCCGTTCGCGCCGCTGCGGCTGGTTCGACGCGGCGCTGGTGCGACAGTCGGTAGCGCTGAACGGCATCAGCGGCATCGCGCTCACCAAGCTGGACGTGCTGGACGGGTTACCGACCCTGAAGATCTGCACCGGCTATCGGCTGGACGGCAAGGACATCGGCTACCTGCCGGCGGGCCTGAAGGCGCAGAGCCAGCTGGAGCCGGTCTACGAGGAGATGGAGGGCTGGTCAGAGACCACCCAGGGCGCGCGCTCCTGGAAGGACCTTCCGGCCAGCGCGGTGAAGTATGTGCGGCGCATCGAGGAACTCATCGGCGCGCCCGTGGCGCTGCTCTCGACCAGCCCGCAGCGGGACGACACCATCCTGATGCGCGACCCGTTCCACGACTGACCCACCCGCTGAGTCGGGCGCCCGACGCAACATTTCAGTTCTGCATCAAGCGATCCTTTACGCATTCCCGGCACACTGGTGGGTGAACTGGGGGGCTAAGCGTGTTCGACGGCGACAAACGCATCATTGACAAGATGCAGCCTAAGCTGAAGCGCATTCTGATCGCGGATCCGCAGCCGGCGAGCGCGCGGTTGTTCAGCGAATTGATGCGCGACATCGCGCACAGCCACGTGTGGGTCGCGGGGAATACCGAACGGGCGGAGAAGATCGCCGAAACCTGCGATCCGCAGATCATCGTGGTCGAACTGGGCGACGAGCGGGTCGACGGGCTGGGCTTCACGCGCAAGCTTCGCCGCTCCACCTGGAGCTGCCGCAAGGCGCCGGTCATCACCATCACCGGATCGGCGACGGCCGCCATGATCCTGGCGGCGCGTGACGCCGGGGTGCACGAGTTCCTTCGCAAGCCGTACAGCATGAAGGATCTGCTGCGCCGGCTCGAAGCCGTCACCCTGCGCGACCGCGACTGGGTGGAAGGCGTGGGCTACATCGGTCCCGACCGTCGCCGCTTCAACTCGGGCGACTACGCCGGGCCGCTGAAGCGCAAGACCGATGGCTCGGAAACGCCGTACCAACAGAAGATCAATCAGGCGCTGAAGATCATCCGCGCCGCCGTGGCGGCCGCCGACAGCGATCCGCAGCAGGCCATGCGCGCCATGCTGGCCCAGGCCACCACGCTGCAGGCCATCGCCACAGACTTCAAGATGACGTTGGCGGCGTCGGAATTCTATCGCCACCTGACCAAGGCGGTGAACGCCGGCCTGCTGCTGACGCGGGAAGACGCCGAGCGGTGGGCCAAGCCGATGCTGGCGTTCCTGCCCAAGGACGTCGACGCCGACCGCGAGGCCAAGGCGCAAGCCGCCTAAGCGCTCAGCGCCGCCCTGTCCGCAGGATGGCCAAGGGTTCACCGGCCGTCGGATCAAAGCCGGTCCAGTTGATGCCCAGGACGCTCAGCGCCGTCGCGGCGATCTGGCTGGAGGATGCGCAGCCCGACGCCGTCGCACCCGCGGCGATATCCGGGCCAATAGCGCCGATCCACACCTGGTCGGACCCCGCAAACGGCTTGCCGTGATGACGCCAGGTCTGTTTCCCCGCCTGGCCGCGCCCGTGGTCGGTGGTGACGATCAGCGTGGTGCGGCCAGCATAGGTTGGATCCGCCTGTAGCGCCGCCCAGAGTTCGCCCACGAAGCGGTCGGCCCGCTGCGCCGCCCACAGCACCTGGTCGTAGCGGCCGTCATGGGCGAAATCGTCCGTCTCGCCATAGGCCACGTAGAGCACCTTGGGCTTCTGACGCTTCAGCGTCTCCAGGGCGTACGCGTGGGTGAAGGTGTCCAGGCGAACCTCGGGCCAGATCCTGGCTGAGCCGGACTGAAGGCGCGCGATCGCCGCCTCGGCCGGGGTCCGCGCCGGGGCGTCCTCCCAGCCGGCGTTCACCGACAGGCCGCTGGCGGGCGTGTTCAGAATGGCGCGGTGGATCCGCCAAGACGCAACTACCTCGACCCGCCGCGCGAACCCGGGCTGCCGGTTCAGCCACTGCAGGACGGTGACGTTACGGTTGGGACCGTGGTTGTTGGACACGATGGCCGGATCGGGCCGGCCGGTCAGGATCTCGTTGTAGCCGGGGTAGGAGAACCACATGGGGTTGCTCACCGCCGCGCAGCTTCCGTGATCCCGATCGCCGATCAGC
>JAIXTR010000227.1 GCA_027483845.1 Caulobacteraceae bacterium
CAAGCGACCGGCGACCGTCGAGGTCTACGCCGCCGACCACGGTTGGTGCGTGAAGGGCAGCCCCGTCTACAACGAAGCCGAGGCGGAACGCGCCTGGGCGGAACTCCTGAAACTGTACAGGGCCAATCTGGGCTGACCCGACACCGCTGACCTCAGGCGGGGGTCAGGCGATGCTGCAGCAGGACCTCGTAGTGCGGCCGCGCCGCGTCGGCGATGCGCCGCAGGTGATCGTCGACCACGGGCGTCACCGTTTCGCGCGGCGCCTCGAAGCCGGTCGAACGCTCGACGGCGTCGTACCAGGCCGGCGCCCAGACCCCGTCGCTATCACGGCGGCCGGCGGGCCAGCGCAGCATCGCCGCGTCGAACGGGATGCCCAGCGCCGCGCAGAGCGCCGAAAGCATGCCGCGTGGGTCGGCCAGAACATCGGCGCCGCACACCACGGGCGGGGCGTGGCCCAGGCGATCGGCTTCGCGGTCGAACAGGTCTCGCTGCTGGACGACGCCGATGTCCTCCAGCGTCACCTCGGCCCGCTTGACCGTGTACGAAACCAGCACCTCGGCCGGATCGCGGATCAGGAAGGCGTTGGCGCGACTGGACGTCCAGTCCCGACCAAAGACCGGCAGCATGTGGTGGGTCATGTGCTTTTCGTAGACCAGCGCGCCCGGCAGCCCGTCCAGCTCGGCAACGACCTCGCGCCAGTCCAGCGGCTGCGCGGCTAGTACGTCGTCGCGCATCGGATGGTCCAGGCCGGTCTGGGCCAGGTAGGCCGCATAGAACGGCTCATCGACGACCGTGCAGTCGGGCCGGTTCTCGAACGCCCGCATCATCGCCGTGGAGATGTTCCGCGGCCCCGACCACATGGCGATCCGCACCGTCACAGCCCGGCGTCCTCGTCCTTCAGCGCCTCATAGTGCGCCCGCAGCTGCGTGGTGACCGGGCCCGGCAAGGCGGCGGGGAAGCGGTGGCCGTCCAGGCTGTTCACCGGCGTCAGGCCGCCGAAGGTTCCGGTGACGAAGGCCTCGTCCGCCTCGGCCACGTCGCCGAGGTCGAAATCGCCCAGGGTGATCGGGATGTCGTGCCGGCGGCACAGCGCGATGACGTTGGCCCGGGTCACCCCGTTGAAGCAGTAGTCACCGGTCGAGGTCATCACCCGCCCGTCCTTCACCCAGAAGAAGTTGGTGGCGTTGCAGCTGGAGACGAAGCCGTTGGGATCCAGCATCAGGGCTTCGTCGCCGCCCTTCTCGATGGCGTCCAGCAACGCGCGAATGAGGGCCAGCCGGCTGTGCGAGTTCAGCCGCATGTCGAACATCTCGGCCGGCGTGCAGAGGATCGACGAGGTCGCCAGCGCTAGGCCCTGGGTGACGATGGCCGGCGACGGCTCCTTGTATTCGGCCGTGATGACGATGGTGGGTCGTCCCAGCCAGTTTCGGGGGTCCTGGTTTACGGCCTTCTTCTCGCCCCGCGTCACCATCAGCCGCAGATGCGCGCCGTCTTCCATGCCGTTGGCGGCGCAGGTCCGCTTGATCTCAGCCGCCAGCACCTCGGACGGCATGCCGATGTCGAGCGCGATGTCCGACAGCCCCTTGTACAACCGCTCCAAGTGCGCCTCGAGGAACAGCAGGCGCCCCTTGTGCAGGCGCAGCCCCTCCCAGACCCCATCGCCGAGGACGAATCCGGCGTCGAACACCGACACCCGCGCCTGGTCACGCGGCACCAGATCGCCGTTGAGATAGATGCGCAGGTCCGCATTGCGCGGATCGGCGGCGAAATCCTGACTTCCAGCCATGAGCCAACTAGTATTTGCAGCGGGCAAGCGACACCAGTGCGGAGACAGCGATGATTGGCGGATGGATAGCGGCGGCCGAGCTCGCGGCCCTGAAGCCCTGGCCCACCCCGGCGCCGGCCATCACCCGCGACGAGCGGATGGCCCGCATCGCCAAGGCCCAGGACCTGATGACCAGCGACGCCCTGATCGTCGGCGCGGGCGCGTCCCTGCGCTACTTCGCCGGCGTGGGCTGGAACGCCACGGAGCGGATGGTGGCGATGCTTCTGCCGAAATCCGGCCAGCCCGTGATGATCTGCCCACGCTTCGAGGAGGGGTCGCTCGTCGCGTCGCTTGGGATCGACGCGCCGCTCAAGCTCTGGGAAGAGCATGAGAACCCGGCCGCAAAGGTCGCCGGGACGCTCGCCGCGTGGGGGGCCACGTCCCTCGCCATCGATCCGGCCCTGGCCTTCGCGATGTTCGACGCCCTGCGGCTCGCCGCCCCCGACGTGGCCATGCCCAACGCCGCGCCGGTGATCGACGGCTGCCGCGCGATCAAGTCGCCGGCCGAGCTGGCCCTGATGTCTCAGGCCAAGGCCATGACCCTTGAGGTCCACCGCCGCGCCGCTCGCATCCTGGCGCCCGGCATCACCACCGGCGAGGTGCGCCGCTTCATCGACCAGGCGCATCGGGCGCTGGGCGCAGACGATGGATCGTCCTTCTGCGCCGTGCAGTTCGGGGAGGCCTCGGCCTATCCCCACGGCCTGCCGGGCGAACAGGCGCTGGCGCCCGACCAGCTGGTGCTGATCGACACCGGCTGCCGGGTCCAGGGCTACAACTCCGACATCACCCGCACCTACGTCTTCGGCCAGCCGAGCCAGGAGCATCGGCGGGTGTGGGAGGTGGAGAAACGCGCGCAGGCGGCCGCCTTTGCCGCCGTGAAACCTGGGGTTCCCTGCGAAGAGATCGACGCCGTGGCCCGACGGGTGCTGGCGTCGGAAGGGTTCAGCGCCGACTACGATCTGCCGGGCCTGCCGCACCGCACCGGGCACGGCATTGGGCTGTCGATCCACGAGGCGCCCTATCTGGTGCGCGGCGACAAGACGCCACTGCAGCCTGGCATGTGCTTCTCCAACGAGCCCATGATCGTGATCGAGGGTCAGTTCGGGATCCGGCTGGAGGACCATTTCCACGTGACCGAGGACGGCGCGGCCTGGTTCACCCCGCCGCAGCCCGCCATCGATCGGCTCGCCTGATGAAATTGCTCGCCGTCGAGGACGCCCGCGCCCGCATCCTGGCCGAGATTGAGGCCTTGCCGGCGGAACCTGTCGCGATCCAGCACAGCATCGGCCGGGTGTTGGCTGAAGACGTGGCCGCCATCCGGGACCAGCCGCCGTTCGCGGCCTCGGCGATGGATGGCTGGGCGGTGCGCTCGGCAGATGCGCCAGGGC
>JAIXTR010000576.1 GCA_027483845.1 Caulobacteraceae bacterium
ACCGCCGAGGTGTGCAGCGGCCGGAGCCGGCCGAAGTTCAGCCAGGGCGCGTCTGGAAAGTAGAAGATCCGCGGCCAGCTCAGCTGCGAGGCGACCAGCGCGCCGGCCGCCAGGCCGGCGATGGCCCAGAACATGGTCGCGATGACCCCGGCGCGGATGACGCCGTCGGCATAGCGCGTCTGATCGGTCCGCATCCGGTTGGACCCCAGCGCGACCGTCAGGGCCAGGAAGGCGACGACGAACGCCGTCAGCATCACGTAGCCGTGGAAGCGGAACGACGGGTCCTTGGTGAAGGCCGTGGCCAGCAGCGCGGCGAACGCGGCGAGGCCGGTGAAGATATAGAGCGCGACGGCGTCCAGAGGCGCTTCGTCGCGTCGGGCAATAGCCTGCGTCATGGATCCCACGGTGCGTTGTTGACGCCTGTCCATGCCGCACTGCGGAATCGCCGGCCTTGATCTCCGTCAACGATGGTCACGCTTGGGTGGGGCAGGCTCTCCGCCTTCCTGGAGACCAAAGATGCGCCGGCCCGATCATCCTTCGGAACGTCAGATTTTGCGGCTCGGCGCGGGGTTGACCGGCACCGTCCTGCTGGCGAGCGCCGCCCTCGCGGCCGACCTCGCGCGCGAGCATATGGCCGCCATCGGCGTGATCTGCGGCGCCGTGAGCCATCCCCATTGCCCTTGGTGCTATGCGGCGGCGGGCCTGGCTGTGGCCGGACTGGCGGCGCTTGCGGCGGCGATCCGGCCACAGGCCGCCAGCGGAATTCTGGGTTTGCTTGAAATCAAAGCCGGGCGGCGCGCCCGCTGACAAACCGCCCCGCAAGCGGCCCCAAAGGCCGCGCTTGTTAAGGGGATACGTAATGAAGACTCACTATCTCGCCACCGCGCTCGTCGCCGCCGTGGCCTTCGCGGGCGCCGCCCAGGCGCAGGACTACAAGCCGAAGGCCAAGGGCGACATCGTCCTCAACGTCCGCGTCACCGACGTGTCGCCGACCGGGACCGACGCGATCACCACCACGGCGGGCGCTGCGACCGGCCTGCGGGCCAAGGTCGAGAACGACATCATGCCCACCGTCGGGCTCACCTATTTCCTGACGGACAACATCGCCATCGAGGCGATCGCCGGCACGACCCAGCACACCGTTCGCGCCAAGGGCGCCGGGACCGACCTGAAGCTCAAGGAAACCTGGGTGCTGCCGCCGGTGGTGACCCTGCAGTACCACTTCGCGCCCCAGGCGCGCGTGAGCCCCTACGTGGGCGCGGGCCTGAACTACATGCTGTTCTACTCGGGCTCGGACAAGAACGGCTTCAACCTGAAGATCGACGACGGCTTCGGCGCGGCCCTGCAGGCCGGGGTGGACATCGCGCTCAAGGACAGTTGGACCGTCAACCTCGACGCCAAGAAGATCTTCTTCGAGACCGACGCCGTCGATCGCAGCAAGGGCCTGAAGACCAAGGTCACGCTCAATCCGTGGGTGCTGTCGGCGGGGATCGGCTACCGCTTCTAGCGGATTGATCCTGCGCAAGGCGGCCCGGCCCGCACAGCCCATGCTCGTCGTCGATCCAGGAGGACACGACGATGAACCGGCTGAAAGGCAAGGTCGCGGTGATTACCGGTGGCGCGCTCGGTCTGGGTCGCGCCACCGCCCGCCGCATGGCCGAGGAAGGCGCCGCCGTGGCGGTGACCGATGTCCTGGCGGCCGAGGCCGGGGCCCTGGCCGATGAACTGACCGGACTGGGGTTCGAGGCCTGTCACTGGCCGCTCGACGTCTCCAAGGAAGCCGAGGTCGAACGGGTGATGGATCATGTCGCCCAGCGCTTCGGCCGGATCGACATCCTCGTGAACAACGCGGGCGTCGCCGGCGTCAACAAGCCCACCGACCAGATCACCGAGGCGGAGTGGGACTTCGTCCAGGGGATCAACGTCAAGGGCGTGTTCTTCTGCACCAAGCACGCGATCCCGCATCTGCGGCGCGCAGGCGGCGGAAGCATCATCAACCTCAGCTCGATCTATGGCCTCGTCGGCGCCGCCGACGCGCCGCCCTACCACGCCTCGAAAGGCGCGGTACGCCTGATGACCAAGACCGACGCCCTGCTCTACGCCGGCGAGCGGATCCGGGTGAACTCGATCCATCCCGGCTTCATCTGGACACCCATGGTCGAGGGCTTCGTCCACGGCCAGGGCGACGACGACGCCGCCCGCGTGGGGCTGGCCGCCCTTCACCCGCTGGGTCACGTGGGCGAGCCGGACGACATCGCCTGGGGCTGCGTCTACCTGGCCTCGGACGAGGCGAAGTTCGTCACCGGATCCGAACTGGTGATCGACGGCGGCTACACGGCCCGGTGACGGGTGCACACCCATGAAGCACGCCATCATCCTGGCCCATCCCGCCCGAACCAGCCTCAACGCCGCGATCGCCCGGACCTACGCCGAGACGCTCACCCACCTGGGCCACGAGGTGCTGCTGCGCGACCTCTACCGGATGCGGTTCGACCCGTGCCTGCGCGCGGGCGAAATCCCGGGACCCAAGGCGCCGGTGTTTCGGCCCGACGTCCTGCGCGAGCGTGAGCAACTGGCCGACGTCGAGGTCTTCGTCCTCGTCTATCCCCTCTGGTTCAACATGCCGCCGGCGATCCTCAAGGGCTATGTCGACCGCGTGTTCGGCATGGGCTTCGGCTTCAACCCCGGCTTCGGCGGCACGGACCCCGCGCTGACCGGCCGCAAGCTGGTCAGCTTCACCACCTCGGGCGCGCCGGACGCCTGGATGCGGGAAACCGACGCGCTGACCGGCCTCACCCGGCTGTTCGACGCGCACTTGGCCGGAACCTGTGGCCTGACGGCCATCGACCACGTCCATTTCGGCGGCATGGTCTCCGGCATCACCGACGAGGCCTATGACGAGGTGATCGGCAAGGTCCGGAGCGCCGCGACCGCCCACTTCCGCCAGCGGCCAGCCGCCAAGGCCTGATCGGACCGCCGTCCGTTGCGACGGATCAAGACCCTGTCACAGGTCGCGGGCTAAGGTCGGGGATGACCACACGCAACCTCGACGCCCTGTTCAACCCGGCGTCCGTCGCCCTGATCGGCGCCAGCGCCCGACCAGGGTCCGTCGGCCAGGTCGTCACCGCCAACCTGCTGGGCGGGGGCTTTGCCGGCAAGCTGATGTTCGTCGATCCCAAGGGGGGCGAGGTCCAGGGCCATCCGGTCTTCGAGAGCGTCGCCGCCCTGCCCGCCGCCTCCGACCTGGCGATCATCGCCACGCCGGCC
>JAIXTR010000411.1 GCA_027483845.1 Caulobacteraceae bacterium
CCAAGGCCGGCACCTATCATGCGGGCGGCGGGCGGATCGCGCGCGACATGACGCCGACCGCCATCGCCGCCAGCGCCGAGCGCAGCCTGCGCAACCTCGGTCTGGACGCCCTCGGCTTGCTGCAGCTTCACGGCCCCTCGATCCCCGAGCTCGATGCGGCCATCGGCGTCCTGGTCGATCTCAAGCGTCGTGGGCTGATCCGCGCCGCCGGCCTCAACAGCTTCGACCCCGCCGTCATTGAGTACGCGGTCGGCGCTCCCGAAATCGACGTGGTGATGGTCGACTACAACGTCCTGCGGCCGGAGCGCGAGCCGCTGATCCGTCGGGCCGCGGCGGCCGGCAAGGGCGTGCTGGCGGGCATGCCGCTGGCCATGGGCCACACCCGCCCGCTGCTGTCGCGCCTTCGGGGACCCCAGGACCTCTGGTACGCCGCCCGCGCCCTGGCCAAGCACCGGGGGGAACTGTCGCGCGGCGCGCGCTTCCGCTTCCTCCACCGCCTTCCGGACCTGACGGGCTCGCAGGCGGCGCTCGCCTACGTCCTCGCCAACCGCGATGTGAGCGCCGCGGTTTTCGGGGCCACGCGACCGGAACACCTGTCGGAGAACCTCGCCGCGTCCGGCCTCGTCCTGGCCGATGGCGTCACCGCCCGCATCCGCGCGGTGCAGAAGCAGCGCGCCTGACGTCACGTGAGGACTTCCGCCGGCTCGCGGCGGGAGTCATGCTGTCGGCAACCAGAACAACGATAACCTACGGGCAGGACGCAACATGGTCGACGTTCCCGCGAACCTTGAAGAGGTGCTGAAGGACGCGCACCTGCCGGCGCTGTTGACCGCCATGGTGCACATGACCGGCGACACCAGCTGGCTGCGCCCCGAATGGGCCCCCGTCTACAACCCCCTGGACCGGACCGACATCGGCATTCCGCCCGAGGTCCAGGACCAGGCCCGCAAGGCGGCGGCCGAAGCGATAAGGGCCCATCTGGGCGGCAAGCCCCTGCAGATGCCCGGCACGGACACGCCGACGCTCCGCCGGCAGATGGACTTCGTCTCCGGGGCGCCGATCCCCGAAGAGTACGTCGACTTCCTGCTCGACGAACTGACCCTGTCTGGCAAGAGCACCAAGGATCCTCAGTTCGACCAGCCCCAGCTCCAGGCCGCCGCCCGCAAGCTCAAGGTGCTGGTGATCGGCGCCGGCATGACCGGCCTGCTGGCCGGCATCCGTCTCTCCCAGGCCGGCGTGCCGTTCGAGATTGTGGACAAGAACGCCGACGTGGGCGGCACCTGGTTCGAGAACACCTATCCCGGCTGCCGGGTGGACAACTCGAACCACATGTACAGCTACTCGTTCGAGCCCAATCACGCCTGGCCCCAGCACTTCTCGCCCCAGCCCGTGCTGCTCCAGTACTTCCAGGGCATCGCCAAGAAATACGACCTGCGCAGACACATCCGTTTCGAGACCCTGGTCGAGGTGGTGGCCTGGGACGACGCCCGGTCGGTGTGGCGCGCCACCCTCAAGGGCCCGGACGGCAAGACCGAGGTCATCGAGGCCAACGCCGTCATCACCGCCGTGGGCCAGCTCAACCGCCCGCGCATGCCGGATATCGAGGGCGTGGGCACGTTCGAGGGGCCGGCGTTCCACTCGGCCGAATGGCGCCACGACGTGGATCTTAAGGGCAAGCGCGTCGGGGTGATCGGCACCGGCGCCTCGGCCTATCAGTTCGTGCCGGAGATCGCGGCGGACGTGGCGCAGCTGACCGTGTTCCAGCGCTCGCCGCCCTGGGGCCTGCCCGTGCCCCACTACCACGACAACGTGCCGGACAACATGAAGTGGGTCCTCGAGCACGTGCCCTACTTCGACAAGTGGTACCGCTTCTATCTGTTCTGGAGCACGACCGAAGGCTTCCTGCCAATGGTCAAGTCGGACCCCACCTGGAACGGCGGGCCGGGCGCGGTCAGCCCGGAGAACGCCATGTTCCGCGAACAGGTGATCGAGTCCTACCGCGCCCAGATGACCGTTCGGCCCGAGCTGCTGGACAAGGTGATCCCCAACTATCCCATCGGCGGCAAGCGGGCCGTGCTGGACAACGGCGTCTGGCTGGCGGCCCTGCAGCGCGACAACGTCGAACTGGTCACCGAGAAGATCGCCAAGATCACGCCCAAGGGGATCGTCACCGCCGACGGCGTCGAGCATGAGTACGACGTGCTGATCTACAGCACCGGCTTCCAGGCCTCGAACTTCCTGGCCTATCTGAAGGTGAAGGGCCGTGGCGGGCGCGACCTGCACGAGACCTGGGGCGGCGACGCCAAGGCCTATCTCGGCATGACCGTGCCGGGCTTCCCCAACTTCTTCATCACCTACGGCCCGAACACCAACATCGTCGTCAACGGCTCGATCATCTTCTTCTCCGAGTGCTCGATCCGCTACATCGTGGGCAGTCTCAAGCTGCTGGCCGAGACTGGCGTCCGGGCGATGGAGCCCAAGCAGGCCGTCCACGACGACTTCAACCGCCGGGTCGACGAGGCCAACGCCGGCTGGGCCTGGGGCTCGCCCCACGTCTCCAGCTGGTACAAGAACAGCTTCGGCCGGGTCAGCCAGAACTGGCCCTTCGGCCTGATCGACTACTGGCGCGCCACCCTGGCCCCGAACCCCGACGACTTCGTGCTGGAGAAGGCGCCCGAGCCGGTCGCCTAGCCGGCGGTCAAGGCGAGCAGGGCGAACGACGCCAGCCAGTGTTCGCCCATGTAGTCACCGGCGACATGGGCCAGGCCGGCCGACAGATGCCGGTCGGCCGCGTCCTGCATCACGCGCTTCGCCGGGTCGTCGTCGGGCAGGCTGGCCGCCAGTTCGCGCCAGCACCAGGCGCGTGACAGGTTCAGCCCGTCCAGATGCGCGATCTTGCCGTCGGTGCGGTCGCTGACGGCCGCCGGGGCGAACAGGCTGGCCGGCCGGCGCTCGGCGGCCTGCGGCAGGTAGGCCGCCAGCCAGGCCGCGAAGTCCGCGGGCGCCAGTAGCCGGCGCAGGCACACGGCGGTCACCAGCGTCGGCGAGAGGAAGTCGTCGCCGGACGGCTCCCAGGCCTGGGCGTCCCGGTCGCCGACGTGCCACGCGCGCGCCTTGTCCGCGAACATCGTCAGCAGGTCGCCGTCGCCGGCCGCGCGGGCGTAGTCGCTGGCCAGCGCCAGGGCGAAGGCGGTGGACGAATGCACGCCGGTCCGCACCGGGTAGTCGGCGATCGGCAGGAAGTCCCGGAAGCGCTGGGCGAAGGCCTCGGCCAGCGGCGCATGGGTGGCCGCCCACGGCGTGTCGTGGACCAGCAGCTCAGCCTGCAGCTTCAGCAGCCAACCCCAGCCATACGGCCGCTCGAAGCCCCGCGCCGATGGGCGCGCGAGGTAGGCTACCTCCGCCGCCACCTTCTCCGCCGTGAAGGCGTCGTCGAACAGCGCCCGGATCGCCGGGGCCTCCGGGATCTCCGGGTGCAGGCGCAGCACAGTCGCCAGGGTCCAGTAGCCGTGGACGCAGGAGTGCCAGTCGAAGCTGCCGCAGAAGATCGGATGCAGCGCCCGCGGGCTCTTCACATCGTCCGGGCCGGCCAGCACGTGATCCAGCTTGTTCGGATACTCCCGCGCCACGTGGCTGAGCGCCAGCCGGGCGAACTGCGAGGCGAGGGCGGGGGTGAGGCGGTCAGCGGAAGGCGAGGACATGCATCAGCCCGATGTTGGCGATCAGCAGGGGGAGAGCCGTTGGGATCTGCGCCTTGATCACGGCGTTGCGGTCCTTCAACTCCAGCAGGGCGGCGGGGACCAGGTTGAAGTTGGCGGCCAGCGGGGTCATCAGCGTGCCGCAGAAGCCCGAGAGCATCCCGATCGAGGCCACCACGGCCGGATCGCCGCCAAATCGCTGCATCAGGATGGGCAGGCCGATCCCGGCGGTCATCACCGGGAAGGCGGCGAAGGCGTTGCCCATGATCATCGTGAACCCGGCCATGCCCAGGCAGTAGACAGCGACCGCGGTTAGCCGGGCGTCCATCGGGATCCAGGTCGTCACAAGGTCGCCCACCTGCTGGCCGACCCCGGCCAGGGCGAAGATCGCGCCCAGCGCCGCCAGCATCTGGGGCAGCAACGCGGCCCAGCCCACCGTGTCCATCAGCCTGCGGCCCTCCTGCAGCGGACTGATCCACGGCTGGCGCAGCAGCCACAGGGCCACGGCCACGGCGACCACGGCCGCCAGCGCCAGCGACAACAGCGTCGCCTGCTTGGGATCGAGCAACGGCTGGCCGCCCAGCTCCAGCGGCTTCAGGACCAGCACCCCGAAGGCCACGACGACGGGCAGGGTGAGGGCCGGGATGAACAGCCGGTCGCCGAACCGCGCCGCAAGCGCCTTGCGGTCCTCGGGCGACGTGGTGGCGGGCTGGCCGCGGCCCAGCAGGCCGAGCCCCGCGATCCCGGCCAGGCCCAGCACCAGAATCCCGTTGCCCAGGTCTCCCAAGGCGTCCCCCGCCAGGAAGCTGAGCGCCACCAGGCCCCAGAACGCGGCGTTGCCGAACCGGCGGCTGTTGTTGCGGTCCAGCGCGCTCAGCACGGCGAAGGCCGCGAACACCAGGCCCGCGAGGACATAGACGGCGGAAAGCTTGATCATGCGCCGCGCCCACGCCGCAGCCGGCGGTCGAACAGCAGCAGGCGCGCGGCGTGCAGGATGAAGGCGACGATGGCCGTCGGTATCGCCCACAGGGATAGGTGGAGCGGATCGATGACGATCCCGCTGGTCGCCAGGAATCCCACCATCAGCAGGATCGAGCCGATGGCGATGAAGATGTCCTCACCGAAGAAAAGCCCGATGTTGTCGGTGGCCGACGCCATGGCCCGCACGTCCTGCCGGGTGGGCTCGTCCAGCGGGCCCGTCCGCGCCTCGACGGCACCTTCGGCCATCGGGGCGACCATCGGCCGGACGCTCTGGGCGTGGCCGGCGATCGAGGTTAGGCCTAGGGCCGAGGTGATCTGGCGAAAGGCCAGGTAGCCGATCAGGAACGGTCCGACCGACACGCCCCGGAACCGGCCGATCAGCGCCCGCGCGCGCTCCTGCAGCCCCGCGCGCTCGACGACCCCGATGACCGGCAGCACCAGATAGGCCGCGGTGACGAAGCGATTGTCGTTGAAGGCCTTGCCGAAGGCTTCCAGCACGGCGATGGGCGTCAGACCGGCAGCCAGCCCCGTCACGAAGGCCGCGAGGGTCACGACCAGCAGGGGGTTCAGCCGCACGGCGAAGCCGACCACGACCGTGGCCACGCCCAGTAGCGTCAGCATGCTGCGGCCCCCTCTACGATTCCCTCACCTTGGAGCGGATCGGGGGGCGTCTGCAACGGCCGCCCTCAGGCCCGCCTTCGGCGAGATCAGGCGCTGGGGCTGGACCGGCGACGCCAGCGGATGGCGCGGATCAGGTAGGCCGCCACCAGCACCGCCACGACGACGGCGGAGACCGGATCCAGCCAATCTGCGACGCGCTCGTACTCCTGCTCCAGCAGATAGCCGGCGGCGGCCAGCATCGCGGTCCAGATCGCCGTCCCGAGGGTCGTGGCGATCATGAAGGGGATCTGGGGCATCCGCATCACCCCGGCCGGTACGGACACGAACGTCCGCACCCCTGGCGCTAGTCGACCCAGGAAAACCGCCAGGGCGCCCCGGCGGCGAAAGAAAGCGCGGGACCGCTCCAGGTCGCTGGCGTCCAGGGTGAGCCAGCGCCCGTGCCGCTCGACCCAGCGATCGAGCCGGGCCTCGGACACCCGTCGGCCCACCGCGTACCAGACGTAGGCTCCTGCCGTCGCGCCCGCGGCCCCGGCCGCCACCACGCCCGCGAAGTTCAGATCGCCCTGCGCCGCGGCGAACCCCGCCAGTGGCATGATCACTTCGGACGGGATGGGCGGGACGATGTTCTCCGCGAACATCAGGACGGCGACGCCGACGAGCCCGCCAGCGACGATAACTCCGAGGATCAGATCGAACATGCCGTCTTCTAACGCAGCTCCGCACCTCGCGGCTCACCGCGAGATTTGATTTTCGCAACGTTCGGCCACCGTCGCGACGGTCAGGTGACGCGCAAGACCTTCCGCGACCGCCTGGCCACCCACGGCCTCAAGCCGCGCGCGATCGCGGAGAAGGTGGATGGCGACACGCTGGAGTACAGCACCAGCATCGAGGGCGCCGCCGCGAAGACGGAAAGCCTCTCCACCGCCCTGCGGGCCGACCCTGACGTTCTCGCCTTCGACTGCCAGCCGCACCGGGCCTGAGGGCTCAGCGGCGCGCCAGCCAGGCGTCCGCGAGGGCCAGGAAGCCGTCCACCGGCACCACCTCCGCCCGCACCTGGGGATCCAGGCCGGCGGCGGCGATCAGATCCTCGCCGCCCAGCACCTTCAGGCTGGAGCGCAGCATCTTGCGGCGCTGGCCGAAGGCCGCGGCGGTGATCCGCTGCAAGGCGTCTAGCCGTTGCTGCGACGGTCGCTCGGCCAGCGGCTTCAGGTGCACTACGGCGGAGTCCACCTTGGGCGGCGGCGTGAAGGCGCGCGCCGGCGCGTCCATCACCCGCTGCGCCTGGCAGGTCGCCTGGACGATCACGGCCAGTCGTCCATAGGCCTCTTCGCCCGGCCCCTCGGTGATCCGATCCGCCACTTCGCGCTGGAACATGAGGGTGAGCGACTTGGGCGTCCACGGCCCGGTCAGCCACTTGATGAGAAGCGGCGTGCCCACGTTGTAGGGCAGGTTGGACACCACATGGGCCGGCTGTCCCTCCGCGATCGTCGCCTCGTCCGCCTTCAGCGCATCGCCGAACACCAGGGTGAGGCCCGGAGCAACGTCGGCGACCTCCTGCAGCAGGGGCGCGAAGCGTTCGTCCTTCTCGATGGCGGTCACGCGGGCGCCGGTCTCCAGCAGGGCGCGGGTCAGTCCGCCCGGACCCGGGCCCACCTCGATGACGTGGTCGCCCTCGCCGACGTTCGCCAGGCGGGCGATCTTGCGGGTGATGTTCAGGTCCAGCAGGAAGTGCTGCCCGAACGCCTTCTTGGCCATCAGGCCATGGGCTTCCAGCGCTTCACGCAGGGTGGGTAGGTTCTCCAGGATCAAGACCGTGTCCGCGCGATCTGGTCGGCCAGGCGGATCGCCGCGACCAGGCTGTCTGCCCGGGCGATCCCGCGGCCGGCGATGTCGAACGCCGTGCCATGGTCGGGCGAGGTGCGGACGATGGGCAGGCCCAGGGTGACGTTCACCCCGCCCCAGAAGTCCAGCATCTTCACCGGGATCAGGGCCTGGTCATGGTACATGCACAGCACCCCGTCGTATCGGGCCCGGGCCTCGGCGTGGAACAGGGTGTCGGCGGGCGATGGGCCGTGGGCGTCCACGCCTTGGGCGCGTAGCCGTTCGACGGCGGGGCCGATGATCTCGAGCTCCTCGCGGCCGATGGCGCCGCCTTCGCCCGCGTGCGGGTTCAGGCCGGCGACGGCCAGGCGCGGCGCGGCGATCCCGAAATCCCGGCGCAGCGCGTCGGCGGTCACCAGGCCGGTGTTGACGATGCCCTCGATCGTCAGCGCGCCCGGAACCTTGCAGATCGGCGTGTGGATGGTCG